>NZ_JCBAJP010000004.1:0-279359 GCF_059772285.1 Rubrobacter sp. M3-4 | reverse complement strand
TTTTATCCTCCTCTCCGGCTGATCCCGCTCATCTCCTCGACGAGCACGAGGGGCTAAAGAGCGTTAGAGAGCGCCACTTTCTGGGATTGGGTCACCAGCGCCGCCAGTTCCACTACGCGAAAAACTTCTTGGGAATGGTGGGCTCAATGACAAGCGCGTCGAACTTGCCGAGGGCTTGCGAGGAGTCTTCGCTCTACTCCCAGCAGGGAGCTGGCTTTGCGAGCTGCCCAGGAGCTGGCTGATCGGTGGCGAAGGAGTCATCCAAAGGTGGCCGAGCACATCGAGGAGTACATCAGCTTCCTGGCCTTCCCCGAGAGCCACCGCAGGCGCATCCGCACTACCAATGGTCTAGAGAGGCTCACCCAGGAGATAAAGCGCAGGACGAGAGTGGCAAGGATCTTCCCTAACAGGGAGCCGTGCCTGAGATTGGTCACAGCCTTAGCCGTCGAGCAATCGGAGGAGCAGGTTACAGGGAGGCGCTACCTGGACATGAGCGTGCTCGCCGAGCGGCACCACACAGAGCCAGGAGCGGAGGAGGTGGCGATCCTCACGCGGCGATGAGAGCAGATTCGCATCTTGGAGAAAATTATAGAAACTTCGAGACTTGACTCTCGAGAAGCAGGGATATTTCTGCATCCGCGACGACGATCTGGTCTGGGACGCAGTATGGTAGTGATGCAACCTAAGTATCAAAAAACCACGCCGGGACTTTCGCTATCATGATTTCAGGCAACTGCCCCCCATCCGGCAGGCCGCCCCCCGCTCGGCCTCGAGTCGATGGTCGGATCGGTCTTCGCCTTCTGCGAGGACGTCCACGGCGTCGAGCCCATCATGCTGGATACAAACTACCGCTCAAGCTCCATGCTGGTCGGCTTCTCGCTCGAGGCCGGCTACCGGCGCACGCTCAAAAGCTTCTCCCCCGAACTCAGGCTCAACCTCCTCGATCCCCTGCCGCAGGAGCGCCCCGATGGATGGCCCGAGGAGCTCTACTGGACCCCGGAGTGGGCGTCGCTGCTGGATCCCAACCTCCCGGCCCTCTGCTTCGTCTACCCCGAGGGCCGAAGCAGCCAGTGGAACCGGTTCGAGGCCGACGCCGTCGCCGCCATCATCGCGCTGCTCCGCGGAAGGGCGGCGGGGCTCTCGGGCGAGCGGGATCCCGCAACCGGGGATATGCGGCCCCGCCAGGATAAACCTTACTCTCCACCGGAGTTCTGGAAGAAGGCGGTCGGGGTCGTCACCCCCCACCGGGCGCAGCAGGGGCTCATCGCAGGCCGGCTCCAGCGTGCTTTCCCGGACGAAGACCCCAACCTCATCCGGGACGCCGTAGACACCGTCGAGCGCTTCCAGGGTCAGGAGCGGGACCTCATCATCGCCTCCTACGCCCTCGGCGACCCCGACGCGATAGCCGACGAAGACGAGTTCCTCATGAGCGCAAACCGCTTCAACGTCATGGCCTCCCGGCCGCGGGCGAAGCTCATCGTCTTCGTCTCGCGGGAGGTAGTGGACCACCTCCCCGAAGACCCGGACATCCTGCGCGGATCGCGGCTGCTCAAGGTCTTCGTCGACTCCTTCTGCCGCGAGGAGCGCCCCGCTAAGCTGGCTTCATCGAGAACGGAGAAGCAAAGGCGGTTCCGGGAACGCTGCGGTGGCACGGGTTGCGCCGATGAAGAACATGCCCTCCTTCGTGATCCGGTCTCCCGGCGCACCCCGGGTCCACGATTCTCGTGCTACACTGATTCCGTGTAGCAAGGAGGTGGCATGGCGAACCTGACCATCACGGTAGACGACGAGACGCTGAAGAAGGCGAGGATGCGTGCCCTGGAGGAGGACACGTCCGTGAACGCGGTACTGCGGGACTACCTCGAGGAGTACGCCGGCAGGAGGCGGGAGAGGCGGGAGGCTGGCCGCAGGCTGCTGGAGCTTGCCGAAGACTCCGGCATGAGCAGCGAAGGCAAGGGGTTGCCCGGGCGGGAAGACCTGTATGACCGCAAAATCGCGCGCGGCCGATCCGCGGGTCCGCTCTAGGTGAGCGACGTGCCTGCGTTCCTGGATACAAACGTACTGGTCTACGCCTTCGACGAAGGGGAGCCGGAGAAACGCGAGGTGGCTCGCAGGCTTGTGAGCGAGCATCTCATCGAGGGCGACGGGATGCTCTCGGTGCAGGTCCTGCGGGAGTTCTACTCTGCAACCCGAAAACTGGCGCACCCGCTCCCGATCGGGAAGGCCGTAGAGGCGGTCGGCTATCTGGCCAGGTTCTCACCGATAGCCGAGGATGCCCGGATGGTGGTCGGAGCGGCCCATCGCAGTCGGGAGCTGGCGCTCTCCTTCTGGGACGCTCTGATCGTGGAGGCCGCGCTCCGTGGAGGGGCGGACCGCATTCTGACCGAGGATCTCCAGCACGGGCAGAGGATCGAAAGCCTCACCATCGAGAACCCTTTCCTGGAGATCGCGGGAGGGTGAGGCGACAGGCAAGACGCCGGGACGCTCTCCATGCCACCGGTCCCGGAGCCGCTGTTCGCCGGACTCCAGGCGGACGTCACCTGCTGCACCGGAGCGCGGCAGCCGCGGCGCCCGAAGAATCCCCGGGCATCGCGGACAGTGACCGCGTCCAGCGCGCCGCCGGCGGAGTCGGCTGCGTTCATACTGCAAATCGGGCCATTGTGTGACGGCAAATCCCCATAAAGGCTACCCGCTCGCACCGAATGGGGTAAACTCTGGATCTCGGGAGGGGGGGGACGCACGGGAAGATACCTGGAGGTCCCCTCATGGACGTCGAAGACCTGCAGAGCATGGACAGCGACGAGCTCCTGCACCTCCGGCGGCAGATCGATGCGCTGCTGATAGAGCGCGAGCTGCGCGAACACCGCAGGTTCCGGGACAGGGAGGTCATAGAGACCAGGAGGATTCCGGGGGCGGTCCTGAGCCGAGAGCTCTTGAAGCATCCAGATGGCTCCACGTCTGGTCCCTACTGGTTCCGCTACTTCTTCCCCGAGGAAAGTCGGGAGATATCCGTGCGCTACCTGGGACCGGACGGCGAGTGGATACCAGCTTCCGCGGGTGCGGATGGGCTCCATCCTCTGCAGCGTGCGATCCGGACGAGATGAACCTGCCCTCCAGAGACGGTGGCGTTTGGTCGGGGGACCGGTCAGGCAGCATCCTCCCCGAGGTCGAACTGGAACGCCTGAAATATTTCGTCGCGGTCGCCGAAGAGGGCAGCCGCGCCGGCGCCGCCAGACGGCTCTACCTGACCTGCTCCGCGGTGAGCCAGCAGATCAGCAAGCTCGAAGGTGAGCTGGGAATCGAACTCTTCCGGCGCAGGGGACGTCGGACCGAGCTTACCGAAGCGGGGGAAGTCCTCCTCGAGGGAACCCGGCAGGCGCTGGAGAAGATCGAACTCGCCATCGCCGATGCCCGGCGTGCGAGCTGGACGGAGGATTCTGCAAAAAGGGACTCCGGGCCTCCTCCGAAAGGTGCCCCGCGGCGCCCCCGGGAGCGATACTAGAGAAACTGGTCGCAAAGCACTCAGCGCCCGAGAAGCTCTTGCAGGATGCCTTTCCGATGGCATCTTCCGGCTCCGTCTTCGTCGACGACCTTTCGCAGATCGAGCGGGGAAGAGGAGCAGGAAGAGGAATCCGAAGCTCCCGACGAGGAGGCCGGACTCGAAGACGCACGGGAACCGGAAGAAGGCGATGACGAGGTCGTGCTTCCCGATCCGGAATTCCCCGAGGAGGAACTGGAGGCGGATGAGCCACCACCGGCCCTGGAGGTTCTCCCAGCCGACGGGGATGCGCTGGAAGCAGGAGAAGAGGAAGCCGGAGAAGCGTGCCCCGACGACGATGCGCTGCTGGCGGGGCTCTCGCCCGCAGAACCACCCTCTGCGGGGCTTGAACCGGGAGCCGGTTTCGCTCTGCTCGAAGGCGAGCTCGAGCCCGTGTTTGCCCCGCCACCACTGCTCTGGTGCGCGCTCTGCCGGATGCTGACGTTCCCCCCACCACCCGTGACCTTCACCACCGCCTTCTGGTGCACTTCGCTCCCGCCGGAGCCACCGCTCGCGACGCTGCTCTGGTGGTGAACCACCCGGTGCCCTCCGGGCTCGGACGAGGTGTGGATCACCCCCGGCACAGCATGATGAACCGGGGCCGCCACCTTCGCACCACCGTAGGTCGGGGCGGACGCAGGCAACCCTCCCCCTCCGCTCGTGAGGACGGGGAGCGGGTTGGTCGGGTAACCCCCGGCCGGGAAGCGCCCGGGACAGGAGGTGCCGGCAGGTGCGATCCCCTCGTAGGCGGTCCCCAGCCTGCCGCCCCGGGCGACACCGCCGTTCTGCCGCAGCCAGTTGAGCAGCGGGTACGGGTTCATCGCGCCCGAAGGAACCTGCGCCCTGCGCCCCGTCGGGTCATACCACCCGAAGTGCAGGTGCGGGGGGAACAGCCCCGCGGTACCCTCCGGTCCCTGTCCGCTATCACCCACGTGCCCTATGAGCTCGCCGGCCCGTACGTGATCTCCCGGCCTCAGGGCCGAAGGCCGCTCCATGTGGGCGTAGTACAGCTCGTCCCCGCGATGGATGGGACCGACGTCGTGGTCGGCGCGTATCATGATCGCCCATCCACCGAGGTAGTTCCACCCATCCCTGTTGCCGCCCGCCACGGGCTCTACCGTTCCGCTGGTCACCGAGTAGATCGGGGTTCCCTTCGGCGCCATGAGGTCTATACCCTCGTGCATGCTAGACGCCCCAACCGAGGCATTCTGCAGCCGGGGGGCACCCCAGGAGTCCGTGTACGAGTCGAAGTAGCGTCTGGGGAGCGGGAACACCGCCCGGCCGTTGCCGGAGATCCTGGTGAGGCGTGGTTCATCCGCCCCCACCAGGAGCTCCCGCGTCGGATCGCAGTTGTAGGAGCCGCCCACGGCCGGCGGCGCCTTCTGCACCGGCACCCCCCTGCGGTAGGCCGCGGCGAGAGCAAGGACCTCCCGCACATACTGCCAGGAGTGGTTGTAGGCGAAGATGGCCCGCACGTAGTCCTGCGGCGCCCCGTTCTCCCTCAAGTACTTCGCTGCTCCGAAGATGGCATCCCTGTAGTCGCAGGGATCGGCTACCCCGTCACCGTCCGCGTCGACCTTCACCCGCTGCCAGGTGGAGGGCAAAAACTGCATGGGCCCGACCGCGCTCCCGTACGCCGTGTAGGGCCCCAGCACGCAGATATGCTTCTTGCCGCCTTCACCGTGGTTGCTCTCTATCCGTCCTATCGCGGCGAGGATGGACCAGTCGAGTCCATACCGCTTCGCCGCATCCCGGTAGGCAGCCAGATAATCCGGTGGGATCTCACCGCGCGTGACCTTCGGAACGGGCCCCTGAGGCGCGGAGATGTCCTGCCCACCATCACCGCAGATCCCTCCAGCGGCGAGCCCTTCGAGCGTCGAGTTCACGTCCTTCAGGGTCTGCCCGACCCCGATGAGCGGCATCTGCCCCGCGATGGGCTCGAAGCCGGCGCTCACGGAGAGCGCCGGTCCCCCTCCTGCCCCACCGGGGAAGCTCACCCCCGCGGCGCTCATCCTGGTGGCCTCCAGGGCCGCGTTGCTCAGCGTCACATCCAGCGGATGCCTGCTTACCCGCAAACACCCTCCCGAAACCGCGAAACGAAACGAAGAGACATCGACCTTCATGTCCTGAAGCTCGACGACACCCGCCCTCTCGTTCGCCACCGCCTGCAGCCGCTGAAAACCGGGAGCCCTGGAGACTCCGGAGAGCTTCAACCCGTACACCTCGGCGCGGTCGAAACCGAACTCGAGCTGAACTCTCCCCCCTCGGTGGGAGAGCGAGATCGTAAGACCGTGCCCGACTATCTTCCTGGCTTCGAGAAAGAAGCGGCCGGGAAAAGAGTAGTTCTGCGCCACCGAGGCATCTGAGCGCACGGCAAGCGTCAGCCCGACGAGCACCAGAATCCCCACGAGCCGCGCGAAACGCCCAAACCTCCACCCCCGCCTCCCGCGCCGTTCTCCACGCGGAGCCTCCCCCCGCAAAACCCGAACCCCCTCGCCACCGCGTACTCGCACGACGGCGAAGAGACGTAGCCCCAGCGCAACTCCCGTGGCCCCCTCCCTGCCGGACAAACCGCCCCTACACCCCCGCAGGAGCGGCCAAAGACCACCCAGCTCTACAGTACTCGTCAGGCAACGCCCAGAACAGCCCTCCTCCTTTCCCCAGACGTTTTGTTGGCATCAGATGCTAACTATCATTGAATACGAGAACGT
Source organism: Rubrobacter sp. M3-4 (assembly GCF_059772285.1). Taxonomy (NCBI): domain Bacteria; kingdom Bacillati; phylum Actinomycetota; class Rubrobacteria; order Rubrobacterales; family Rubrobacteraceae; genus Rubrobacter; species Rubrobacter sp. M3-4. The sequence goes on along the minus strand of NZ_JCBAJP010000004.1, from coordinate 273,110 downwards.
GCGGGATGTCAACGCGGCCCTGGATGGGCTCAGGCATCCCGGATCATGTACCGCAGGACCAAGCCGAGCCCGGCGAGGGCGGCGAGGATTATGGCGCCCTCGACGATCATGGGTCCGCCGGTGTTGGGCAGCGGTACTCCGGGCCCGGGGGAGGTGCTGGACGGGGTGGCACCCGGAGAAGCGGTCGAGGAGACGGAGGCACCCCCGGTGGACGCTCCGGAAGATACGCCTCCGCCCGGCGCGGCCCCGCCGGGTGAAACACCCTCAACTCCCGATCCTGCGCCTTTCACCGATCCGGCCGAGAAGCTGCCGCCGTGCACCCCCGCCGGAGGGACATAGCCGGACCCCTGAACGTTCGACGGTTTCGTATTCGGGGTCCGTCCGGTTCCGGGCACCGCACCGCGTTCGGAAGGTTGCTTCCCACCCGCTGAGGGCACCGCACCACGCTCGGAGGGCTGACTCCCACCGACACCCGGGATCGCTCCGCGCTGGGAGGGCTGATCCCCTCCTGGATTGGGGATGGCTCCACGCTCCGATGGCTGCTGACCGCCGATACCCGGGATCGCACCGCGCTCGGAGGGTTGCTGTCCTCCGACACCCGGAATCGCACCACGCTCGGAGGGCTGCTGCGGACCGAGCAACCCGGACCCGTTCTGGGCGTGCGCCTCTGTGGCGCACGCCGCCAGGGAAGCCCCCAGAACGGCCGCGAACAGCAGTGCCATACTCGCAGATCGAATCACCCTCGAAAAAACCTCGCGGCAACCCAACATCCATCACCCCCGACTCTCTCCGATCAGGGCCCCGTGCAACCGCTCCAGCGCAATATATCAGCCTTGAAGTTATCAGGCAATAACTGATAACCTATTCTGCGGGAAGAGTTCGGAGAAGTTGACAGAGAGGAGGCTGGTTGCTAGATTCCGGGTGATTATCAACTGCTGACAATAACCCGATCGTGGACCAGGTGGGAGAGGAGAGCAGGGGGTGATGAGGCATGGAGATGTATTACAGGCGTCGGCGGCTCGCGGCTGCGTTTGGGGCGGCGGTGGCGGCGCTTGCGGCCATCGGGGTTGCGATCTACCTGGGTGGGGTGGCGGTTGCGGTTCCCATCGCGGGGATAGGTGATTTCCATGTCAACGCGGATCAGGTACGGCTGCAGGGGTTCGTGCTGACGCCGCGCATAGGCGACAATTCTTCGAGCAACGTCTCGCCGGAGACGAGGGTGCAGGCGCAGCATGCGGAGGTCGACGGGCTGGTTCTCTACAAGGACATCCCGACGCCGTACAAGACGCTCAGGGTCGAGATCACGGCGAGCGGCACGGTGAAGATAAACGGGCTCATCCAGGACATCACGCAGCAATCGGCGAGTTCCGCTTCGTTCAACCAGCTCGAGATAGACGAGGCGCCCCCGTCGAAGCGGAGCAGCTGGGAGCAGTCCTTCTACCAGCTTGCGCCGAGCGTGACGCTCAACAACTTCAGGAGCAAGGACGACTACCAGTTCGCCAACACGATAACGCTGCCGGGTCTCAAGGTCTCGGCCAGGTTCCTGTAAGACATGACTCTAGGAGAAGGGGTTTCCGCCAGAGTGGCAGAAGAGGAGAAGACCAGATCGCTGGATAGACCGGCGCGACGCCGGAGGCCGAGGCTCGGGCTTGCGCTGCTGGGGCTGGGCGGTCTGTTCATAATCTGGATGCCGCTCGTCCTCTACCTGAAGGAGTTCGCGCACTTCAGCATGGCCTTTGGGGGCGTGGTGATCGGCCTGGTCGTACTAGGGAGCGCGGTGCTCGGTTGGATCTACCCGTCCAGGGTTCAGGTCTTCGGAGCGGTGGGACTTGTCTTCTCGATCCTCTCGCTCATGGGCGCCTTCGGCGGTCTGATCATCGGGATGCTCCTCGGGATAACCGGGGGATGCCTGTGCATCGCCTGGGGCCCGAGACCCGAGGGCAGCACCCACAACCGCAAGAAGAAGGGGCGCATCAGACGCCTCCTCTCTCGTACGGAGAACCCCTGAGCGCGGACACACCGACGCTCAGGAAGACCTCACGTCCCTCTCGGCGCTCTCGGCCTCGAGCCCGAGCAGCACCCGCGCCCACTCGCTCTCTCGTGCTGCTTCGGAGAATCCGGCACCCACAGAGACGGTGCGCATGATCGCCAGCGTGAACAGCTCCCTTATCGTCTCGCTGTCCGCCTCCGACCGCTCCTTTATGTAAGTGTAGAGCTTCTCCATCCCCTCGTGCACGGCTCGCCGCACCTCGTCGTCCTCGCAGGCCGCGAAGAACTGCAGCAGCATGAGAAGCTCCTCCCGCCGCGCCAGAAGCCCCACATACGCCCGCTGCACCGCGCTGAGGGTATCCTCCGGATCCTTCTCCACCTCTTCCTCGAAGGCGGCCAGAATGCGCTCGAAGACTCGCCTCCCCGCCTCCAGAAACAGGTTCTTCTTGGAGCCAAACAATCGGATCACATAAGGCTGCGAAACCCCCACCCGGTCGGCTATGGTGTCCGTCGAGACACCGTACAGACCATACACCGCAAACTCGGCGATGGCCGCGTCTATCACCATGCTGCGCCGCTGCTCCCCGGTCATCCGTCCGGAAGATTTCATCCGTTGATTACCACCACCGTCCGGGGATCTCCCGCGCGCCATATATCACCTCCGCATCTCGCGTCGCCCGAGACGGGCCGTACGGTCTTCTCCGCAGACTATACTAGCGGCGGTGGTTGGCGGCAAGGACGGGCGGTGAGAGCGTTCAGCGAACGCCCAAAGCGCCGCGTATGAAACGGGCGACCTCGGCGACGAACCGATCGGCCGGCAGGCTGGGCTCGTAGACGTAACAGTCGGCGCCGGCCCGCTCTATGAGGCCGACTATGATCCTCGCGGTCATCTGGGGGTCGAGCGAAAGATCCACCTCCCCCATCTCCTGTCCCTTCTCGATCAGACGCGAGACCATCTGACGGTAGGGAAGCTCGAGATCCTCCAGCCGCGCCGAGTCCTCGTAGAAACCCAGCCGGCTGATGACGACCCCGAGTATGTCCCGGTAGCGGCCCATCTCCTCGAGCGCAACCTTGACGGAAGACTCTATCGCCTCCCCTATGCTCCCCGCCCGCTCCACGGCCTCGAATACGGCCCTCTGCACGTCCCGGTGCATCTGGCGGTTGAACTCCTCCACCAAAGAGACCTTCGACGGAAAGTACAGATAGAACGTACCCTGCGAAACCCCGGCACGCTTCACGATCTCAGAGACCCTCGCCCCCTCCAAACCCTTCTCGGCGAGCACCGCCCGCGCCGCAGCCAGAAGCTGCTCCCTGCGGTCAGCTACCTTCGACACCACCTCATCCATCCTCCCGATTCTACCCCAGAGAAAATCCCGAAAATACTCACCCCGCTACTATATAATATTTCCGACTGATCGTCAGTCATATAGAGAGGGGCGAAGATGCTGGGAAATCCACCGCCGGTCTTCCGGGAGTTTCCGGTGAGGGCGTCACGAGATCCGCTTGGGGCGCTGGAGGAGGCGAGGGGGCGGAGGAGGATCGTCCGGACGTGGGTTCCGGCTCCCGTATGGCTCGTCTTCGACCCGGAGGGGGTGGGTCAGGTACTCGCGGCGAAGAGCCGCAGTTTCCGCAAGGGCATAGTGGAGAGGAACAGCCTGAGGTTCATGGGGAACGGTCTCCTGTTGAGCGAGGGGGACTTCTGGAGGCGGCAGCGCAGGCTCGAGCAACCGGCGTTCCACCGCCAGAGGATCGCGGAGTACGCGCGCACGATGTCCCGGTGGACGCGGGAGATGCTCGACGGGTGGCGCGATGAGGACGTGGTGGACGTCCAGCGGGAGATGTCCGCGCTGACGCTGAGGATAGTCAACATCGTGATGTTCGGGGCGGACGTGCGCGAGGTTTCCGGGGAGGTGGCGCGGGCGCTGGTGCCGATCGGGAAGAGGCTCGAAGGTCCGGGAAGGAACTTCTATCCGGTGCCCGAGACGATCCCGACGCCGACCAACCTGCGCTACCGGCGGTCGATGAAGGTGCTGGATGAGATCATCCACCGGATCATCGCCCAGAGGAGGGAGGAGCGGCAGGAGGGCGACCTGCTGGACATGCTGCTCGAGGCGAGAGACGAGCAAAGCGGCGAGGGGATGAACGACCGGCAGGTACGCGACGAGGTCATAACGATCTTCGCCGCCGGGCACGAGACGACGGCGGTCGCGCTCGGGTGGTGCTTCCACCTGCTCGCGCACCATCCGGAGGTGGACGAGAGGCTGGCCGCGGAGGCGAGGGACGTCCTGGGAGACAGAGAACCCGGGGCCGAAGACGTGGCGGGGCTGCGCCATGCCTCGGCGGTCTTCAGGGAGGCGATGCGCATCTACCCGCCGATCTACGCCTTCAGCCGCGAGGCGGTGGAGGACGTGGAGGTCTGCGGCTACACCCTGCCCGAGGGGACCGAGGTGCTCGTGAGCCAGTGGGTGAACCACCGCGACCCCGAGTTCTTCGAAGATCCACTCGCTTTCCGTCCCGGGCGATGGCTCGACGGATCCACCGATGGGATCCCCCGCTACGCATATTTCCCGTTCGGCAGGGGTCCCCGCCAGTGCATCGGCAAACCCTTCGCGGAGACGGAGGGGCCTCTCATCCTGGCCTCCATCGCCCGCCGGTACCGGCTGCGCTACCTGGACCCGAACGAGGAGGTCACGCTGCGGCCGACGGTGACGCTGCGCCCCGCCCACTGCGGCGGCAGGAAGCGGGGACTGCCGCCGATGGTGCTCGAGGAGCGCTAAGGAAACCTCTGAAGCATCCTGGCCAGAACGCTTGTGGGCAGGCGGCGCAGCGCAAAGGCGAGCGGTCGCCAGGGCCAGGAGGGAACATAGGCCCCGGCGGGCTCGCGCTCTATTGCCTCTGTGAGCAGGCGCGAGCCTTCCTCCACGCCGATCATGAACGGCATCCTCCCCGCCCGCTCGTTCATCTGCGTGCGGATGTAGCCCGGATAGAGGGTGCTGACCTTTATGGGAGTACCGGACACGTCGGCCCGGAGGCCCTCCGCCAGCGCGGCCAGCGCGGCCTTCGAGGCCGAGTAGGCGGTCATGTTCCCGGGAAGACCCCGCACGGCGGCGACCGAGGAGATCACGACCAGGTGCCCCGCGCCCCTCCTGCGGAAGAGCTCCATCGCCGCCTCGCACTGGGCGAGGGCGGCGACGAAGTCGGTCTCGACCGTCTCGCGGTTGGCGTGGAAGTATCCGGCTCCGACGGGCTGGCCTTTACCGATGCCGGCGTTCACGACGACGCGGTCGAGGCCGCCGAGTTCGGCATCGAGCTCCCGGAAGACGCGGAAGACCGCCTCGTGGTCGTTCACGTCGAGGCGGCGGACGCCGATGCGGATGCCGGGGTGCCGCGCCGCGAGTTCCTCTCTAAGCTCCTCCAGGAGCTCCAGCCTGCGGGCGCAGAGGGCGAGGTTGCGGCCCCGGGCGGCGAACTCGCGCGCCATCCCCCGCCCGAGGCCGGAGCCCGCGCCGGTGATGAGGACGTTCCGGCGCACGGCGGCTCCTTTCAGGAGTAGAAGCCCTTGCCCGCGGCGGCGCGCTCCTCGAGCAAAGCCGGAGGGGCGAAGCGCTCGCCGTAGGCCGAGCGGAGGTTGTTGAGCTTCACGAGGGCCCTGTCGAGGCCCATGCTGTCCAGGTACCAGAACGGGCCGCCGCGGAACGGGGCGAACCCGAGCCCGAAGACCGCGCCCACGTCTCCGTCCCGGTGGGAGGTGAGGATCCCCTCCTCCAGGCAACGCACCGCCTCGGAGACCATCATCATCGAGAGGCGGTCCTGGATGGCGCGGGCGGGGATCTGCCGGCGCCCGGTGCCGAGGTACTCGTAGACCTCGGGGTTGACCTTCCCTTTGTCCCTGCCCTCGTAGAGGTAGAAGCCGCGGCCGCTCTTGCGGCCCTTGTAGCCGGCGGCGACCACCTCGCCGCCCCGGTCGCTCGTGCGCAGGGTGCGGGCCTCGAAGAGCGGGCGGAGCACCTCGTTTATCTTCACGCCGGTGTCTATGCCCACCTCGTCGAGGAGCTTCAGCGGTCCTACGGGGAAGCCGAAGTCCATCATCGCCTCGTCGATGGCGTCGACGGCCGCGCCCTCTTCGAGGAGCAGGAGCGCCTCGTTGATGTAGAAGGCGAGGATGCGGGTGGTGTAGAAGCCCGGGCCGTCGTTCACCGTGATCACGGTCTTCCCCTGCGCGAGCCCCTCGTTGATGCAGGTGGCGAGCACCCACTCCGGGGTGTCCTCCTTGCGCACCACCTCGAGCAGCGGCATCCGCGGGACCGGTGAGAAGTAGTGCATCCCGACGATGCGTTCGGGACGCCTCGCCCCGGCGGAGATCTCGGTGATCGGGATCGCCGAGGTGTTGGAGGCGATGACGAGCTCTTCTTTACCCACGGCCTCGAGCTCGCGGATCGTCTCGCGCTTGAGCTCGAGGTCCTCCGGGACGGCCTCTATGACGAGGTCGGCCCCGGCGAGCGGGGCGTAGTCTTCGATGGGTACGATCCGCTCGATGGCCCGGTCGCGCTCGAAGGCGCTCATCCCCTTTCCGACGCGGCGGCTGAGGTTCTTGTAGATCTCGCCGCGCCCCTTCGCGGCGAGCTCCAGGCGCGCGTCCTTCAGCAGCACCTTCCTCCCGGCCTGGACCGCGCTCACCTGCGCGATCCCGCCGCCCATGAGCCCGGCCCCGAGCACCCCGACGGTCCGGACGTCCTTCTCCCGTCCCGCGCAAGGGTTCTTCTCGGCGGCGGTCTTGAGGAAGAAGAGGTTCCTCAAGGCCTTCGACTCCGGGGTGAAGAGCAGCGAGGCGAAGGCCTCCCTCTCGGCCTCGAAGCCGGCCTCGATCCCCTCCTTCTGCCCGACGCGGATACACTCTATTATCTTCGGGATCGCCGGGTAGTTGCCGCGGGCCTGCTTCTCGGCCATCTGGTGCGCCCGGTCGTAGACGACCCTGCTCAGGGGGGTCTCCTCCAGGAGCCTCTCGCGCAGGGGGAGCCTTCTGCGGGAGGGCTTCAGGGAGCCCTCGGCCAGGCCGCGGGCGGCGCGCTTGGACGCCTCGAGGAGGCCCTCCGGGTGGATCAGGGCGTCCACGAGCCCCATCTTCTTCGCCTGGAAGGGGTAGACGTTCTTGCCGGTGGTTATGATCTCGAGTGCTCTCTGCACCCCGACGAGCCGGGTGAAGCGCTGGGTCCCGCCGAGGGCGGGCAGCAGCCCGAGCATCACCTCCGGGAAGCCGAACTTGGTGGCCGGGTGGTCGGTGGCGATGCGGTAGTGGCAGGCGAGGGCGAGCTCGAGCCCTCCGCCGAGCGCCGCACCGTGGACGGCGGCGACGACGGGCTTCGGGGAGGATTCGAGCCTCCCGAGCAGTTCGTGCCCCTTGCGTATGATCCCTTTGACCTCCTCGGGGCTCTCGAGTTCGGAGAACTCCTTTATATCCGCGCCGACGACGAAGGAGTCCTTCTTCGCGCTGATCAGGACGGCCCCCAGGATGTCGTCGTCGCGCTCGAGCTCGTCGAGGGTGGACTCGAACTCGCCGAGGGCATCGGTGGTGAGCGTGTTCACCTTGCTGTCGAGCTGGTCCAGATAGACGAGCGCGATCCCGTCCTCGGTGTAGACGTCGAGGTAACCCACCTTTCACTCCTCCCCGGTGCGTTCGATCAGCATGGCGTGACCCAGCCCGCCCGCCGCGCAGGCGGTGACTATGGCAAGGGTCCCATCCTCATCCTCGAGGCGGTGGGCGGCGGTGGTCACGAGCCGCGCCCCCGTGGCCCCGAAGGGGTGCCCGAGGGAGACCGAGCCGCCCCAGGCGTTGACCTTCTCCATCTCCACCTCCCCGACCGGCCGGCTGCGCCCGAGCCTCTCGCAGGCGAACTGCGCGGACCCCAGCGCCTTCAACACCGCGAGCACCTGCCCGGCGAAGGCCTCGTGGATCTCGATGACGTCTATGTCGGAGAGCGAGAGTCCGTTGCGCTCGAGCAGCCTGGGGACGGCGTAGGCCGGGCCGAGAAGGAGCTCCTCGCCCGGATCCTGCGCCACGTACAGATAGTCCAAAAGGCGCGCCTTCGGCTCGTAGCCGGAGGCGCGCGCGGCCTCCTCCTCCATCAGGAGCACCGCAGAGGCACCGTCGGTGAGCGGGGAGGAGTTGCCCGCCGTCACGGTGCCGAAGGGCTTCACGAAGGCCGGGGGGAGCTTCGCGAGTTTCTCCAGGCTGGTGTCCCGGCGGATGGTGTTGTCCTCGGTGAGGAGCTCGAAGTCCGGCGGGACGGCGATCGGCAGTATCTCCTCCGAGAGCCGTCCGCTGTCGGTGGCCTTGGCCGCCAGGGTGTGGGTGCGCAGGGCGTACTCGTCCTGCTCCCTTCGGCCGACCCCGAAGGCGGCGGCGAGCCTGTCGGCGCTCTCGCCCATCAGCTCCCCGGTGGAGTACTCGGAGATGGTGGGAGCGCGGGGGAGGAAGTCGCTCGGGCTCATCCCCGAGAGCAGCTTCCGGAACTCCAGCGGGGATTTGAAGCTCTGCGCCTCGAAGAGCCGCTCGCGCACCTTCTTCTCGAACTGGGGCGGGGTGTCGGACATGACCTCCACCCCACCGGCGATCGCGGCGGCGGCGTTTCCGGCCCGGATAGTCTCGAGCGCGCTCGTTATGGCCTGGTTGGAGGAGATACAGGCCATCGTGACGGTGTGCGCCGGGACGGAGTTCGGGATCCCGGCCGCGAGAGACGCGTCGCGGGCGACGTTCGAGGTGCGGATGTTCTGGATGACGGTGCCCATCACCACGTAGCCCACGTCCCCCGGCGGGATCGCGGTGCGCTCCAGGAGACCCCGGAGCACGGTGCGGGCCAGATCGTAGGATGTCTGGCTCAGGTAGGCGGTGCCGGACCGCATGAACGGGGTCCTCGCACCGTCGACCAGAACGACGTTGCGCTGCTCTGCCATATCGGATATCTCCTCCGTGGCTCAGCCGGCGGGGACGAACGCCTGCTCGCCGGTGATGGAGCGTCCCACGATCAAAGACTGTACGGCGTCTGTCCCCTCGTAGGTGTAGATGATCTCCATGTCCGCCAGGTGCTTGCCGACGAGGTAATCGACGAGGACGCCGTTGCCCCCGAGAAGATCGCGGGCCTCCGCGCAGATCTGACGCCCCTTCCTGGCGGTGATGAGCTTGGCGAGCGAGGCCCGGCCGTGGGTGAGCTCCCCCTGGTCCATGAGCTGGGCGAGCCGGAAGCAGACGAGCTGCATCTGGGTGAGGTCGGCGAGCATCCCCGCCAGGCGGTACTGGGTGAGCTGGAAGGTCGCCTCGGGCATCCCGAAGATCTCACGCTCCTTGACGTAGCTCACCGCGGCCTCGTAGCAGGCGAGAGCATGCCCGAGCGCCTGCCAGGCGACCCCGTAGCGGGTGTTGGTGAGCACGGTGGAGGTGTCGGCGAAGGAATTGGCGTTCTCCAGCCGGTTCTCCTCGGGCACCCGGACGTTCTCCAGGGTGATGTTCGCCTGCCAGGAGGAGCGGTTGCCGATCTTGCCCTCTATCCGCTCCGTCTCGAAGCCCTCGGTGCCCTTCTCCACCAGGAAGCCTTTGATCTCGCCGTCCTCCATGTCGCGCGCCCAGACCACGACGACGTCGGCGAAGGTGGCGTTGCCGATCCAGCGCTTGCTGCCGTTCAGGACCCACCCGTCGCCGTCCTTCTCGGCGGTGGTCTCGAGCATGACCACGTCCGATCCGTGGTCGGGCTCGGTGAGGGCGAAGGCCCCGATCTTCTCGAGCCGCGCCATCTGCGGCAGCCACCTCTGCCGCTGCTCCTCGCTCCCGCAGAGGGCGATGGAGGTCATCGCGAGCCCGGAGTGCACCCCTAAGAAGGTGCTCAGGGATCCGTCGCCGCGCGAGAGCTCCATCATGACGAGACCTGCGGCCAGGTTGCTCATCTCGGGACAGCCGTACTCCCTGGGTATGACGTGCCCGGCGATGTTCAGCTCCGCGAGCTTGGGCACGAGCTCGAAGGGAAACTCCTCCCTGTTCCAGTATCTGCCCATCACCGGGATGACCTCCCGGTCGCAGAAGTCCCTGACCCTGTCCCGGATCCTGCGGTCTTCCTCGCTCATCCACTCTTCGACCTTGTAGTAGTCGGTCCCGAGCGCTTTTCCTATGTCGGCGGTCATCTTTCTCCTTTCTTTTCCTTACGCTCTTACGAGCCTCTCCCTCTCTCCCAGCAGGTAATCCGCGGGGTCCATCCGGCGCGAGCGCAGCCAGAAACGCCAGGTGAAGCCGGGCCACAGCGTGGTGTTGCGCCCCTGCTCGTCCAGGTACCAGCTCCTGCACCCGCCCTCGGTCCACACGGTGCCCCGGAATGCCCGCTGCACCCGCTCGTTGTACGCTCGCTGCGCCTCGGGACGCACCTCCACGGTCGCGGCCCCGGAGCGTCGCAGGTGCCGGATGCAGTCGACGGCGTGCTCTATCTGCACCTCGATCATGAATACCTGCGAGTTGTGCCCGAGCCCGGTGTTGGGTCCGAGCAGCAGAAAGAAGTTGGGGAACCCGGCGACGGTCGTCCCCCGGTAGGCCTGCATCCCGTCCTTCCAGCTCCCGGCGAGCGTTACCCCGCCGCGGCCCCGGATGAACCCCGCGGCCGGCATGTCGGTCACATGGAAGCCGGTGGCGAAGATGATGGCGTCCACCTCCCGCGCCGTACCGTCGGCCGCGACGACCTGGCTCCCCCGCACCCGGGAGAGTCCCGAGCAGATCACCTCGACGTTCGGCCGGCAGAGCGCGGGATAGTATTCGTTGGAGAGCAGGATCCTCTTGCACCCTATCGTGTAATCCGGTGTGAGTTTGCGCCGCAACACCGGATCCGATACCTGCCGCTCGAGATGCCGCCTGGCCAGCAGCTCGAGGCCTTTCATGATCCTGCGGTCGTAGACGAACCCGAGGACGTAGAGTTCCCGCCCCCAGTAGATGAGCCCCCGGAGCGCCCGCTGATACCCCGGCACGAGGCGGAAGAGCCTCCGCTCGAAGGCCGTGTACCGCCTGTCCCTGCGTGGGATGACCCACGGGGGTGTCCGCTGGAAGAGGTAGAGCCTCTCAACCTCCGGCTGTATCTCCGGGACGAACTGCACCGCAGAAGCCCCGGTGCCCACGACCGCGACCCTCCTGCCGCGCAGCTCGTAGCCGTGATCCCACCGCGCCGAGTGGAACACCCTCCCCGGAAACCCCTCGAGCCCGGGAATCCCGGGGATCTTCGGCTCGCTCAGCGCCCCCATCGCGCTCACGAACACCCGCGCCCGTATAACCCCGCGGTTCGTCTCGACCTCCCACTCCGCAGGCTCCTCGTCCCAGCGCGCCTCCAGCACCTCCACCCCGCAGCGCAGGTGGGCCATGATCCCAAACTCCCGCGCACACCTCCGCAGATATTCCCGGATCTCCCGCTGCCGCGAGAAGTTGTGCTCCCAGTCAGGGTTCGGCGCGAACGAAAAAGAATACAGGTGCGAGGGTACGTCACAAGCCGCCCCGGGATAGGTGTTGTCCCGCCACGTCCCCCCCACATCCCCCGCACGCTCGAGCACCACGAAGTCCTCGATCCCCTCACGTCTCAGCCGGATCGCCATCCCGATCCCGGCGAACCCACTCCCCGCTATCACCACCCCGACCCGCTCTTCGAGCCCCACTTACGATCCCACCCCTTCTGACTGACACTCAGTCATCACTCGAGGAGGATTTTACGGGCTGAGGCGGACAAGTCAAGCCGCCTGCCCCTATTTGATCCCCGGGAGGTGGCGCAGGAGGCGTATGGAAAAGACCATCAGGTGCTCGTAGGCTCTGCCTTCGATCCCGGCGAAGGGGGCGACGAGGGGGATGAGGCGCTGGGTGGTGACGGTCTGGGATTCGGTGTACTTGGTTATTCCCTCCTCGCCGTGACGGCGACCGAGGCCGGAGTCTTTGAAGCCGCCCATCGGGGAGTCGGTCGAGGCCCAGGAGGCGGCGTAGGCCTCGTTTATGTTCACGGTACCGGCCTGGATGCGTGGGGCGATCTCCTGCTCGGCCCAGCGGGTGCTGCGGGTCCAGAGGCTCGCGCTCAGGCCGTAGCGGGTGGCGTTGGCGAGCGAGACCGCCTCCTCCGGCGTATGGAAACGGTAGACGGAGACCACCGGGCCGAAGGTCTCTTCGGAGAAGGGAGCCATCCCCTCTCTGACGCCGGTGAGGATCGTCGGCTCGTAGAAGTACGGTCCGAGGTCCGGCCGGGGGCGTCCCCCGGCGAGGACGCGCGCGCCGCCCTCCACGGCCTCCTCGACGTGGGAGCGGACCCGCTCGAGCTGGGCGGCGGAGACGAGGGAGCCCATCTCGGAGGAGTAGTCGAGGCCTGCGCCCAGGCGCAGGTTCCGCGTGCGGTCCACGAAGCGGGGGAGGAACCGATCGTAGACCGCGGCGTGCACGTAGAGCCGCTCGGCAGAGATGCACAGCTGTCCGGCGCTCGCGAAGCAGGCCCGGATCGCGCCCTCCACCGTGCGGTCCAGGTCGGCGTCCTCGAAGACGATCATGGGGTTCTTGCCGCCGAGCTCCATCGAGGAGCCGACCAGCCGCCCGGCGGCCTTCGCGGCGACCCGGCGGCCGGTCTCGGTGCTGCCGGTGAACATGACGAAGTCCGCCTCCTCCACGAGCCTCTCACCGACCGTCCCGCCCTCGCCGGGGACGATCTGGATGAGGTCACGAGGCAGGCCGCACCCGCGCAGGAGCCGGGCGAGCCAGAGCGCGGTGAGGGGTGTCTTGTGGTCGGGTTTTATAACGGCGGCGTTTCCGGCCATCATCGCCGGGATCGCGTCGGTGATCGCCAGGGTGAGCGGGTAGTTCCACGGCACGATGAAGCCGACCGCACCGACCGGATGGCGGTGTTGCACCGTGGACGTGAGGAGGGGGATCGCTCCCTGCCGGCGGCGGCTCTTCAGGTGGCGTCCGGCGGTGTGGGCGTAGTAGCGGGCGACGATCACCGCATCCAGAAGCTCCTCGAAGACGTGCAGGCGGGCCTTCCCGGCCTCGAGCTGCACCAGGTCGAGGAGCTCCTCGCGTCGCTCGAGCAGCCTGTCGTGGAAGCGCAGGAACACCTCCCCGCGCTCCCGGAAGGAGAGCGCCGCCCAACCCGGCTGCGCCCGTCGCGCCCGCCGGAAGGCATCCCTGACGTCCTCCGGGGTCGATCGGGGCACGCGGGCGAACACCTCCCCGGTGAACGGGCACTCCACGTCGAGCGGTTCCCCGCTCGCGGTCGCCTCCCGCGCGAGGTCAAGGAAGCCGTCGGGGTCGAGCCTCCCGGTGGAGGCCATGAGCGCACGGGTCCCGGAGGCGCGCTGGAGGTCGCCGTCGGAGGCGATGAGGCGTTCTCCGGTTCTCATGCCCGCTCCTTCACGGGGACGGGTCTCTCCGGCTCCCCCTCGCGCCCGACGAACTCGTCCATCGAGTGGTTTACGCCGAAGAAGTCCATTATCCGATCGAGCAGGTTCGCCGGCAGCACGTGCAGCGCCGGGACCGTGGTCACGATGAACGGCATCTTTATCTCCTGGCGGTTCCTCTCGATCATGCGCATCACCTTCTCCGCGACCCGATCGGGATCGAGGATGGGGAGCACCCTCGGGAAGCGGGTCTTCACCCCGCGGAACATCCCGGTGTCCACGTAGTAGGGGCTGACGATCGTCGTCCTTATCCCCCGGTACCCGTAGCGCTTCAGCTCCACCCTGAGCGACTCCGTGAAACCGACCGCCGCATGCTTGCTCGCCGAGTAGTCGGTCTGCTTGCTCACCCCGATTATCCCGGCGGCGGAGGCGATCGTGACGATGTGCCCCTCGTTCTTCTCCATCATGGGTCCGAGGAAAGATTTGGTCACCCAGTAGAGCGCGAGCGCGTTGACCTTGAAGACCCGCTCTATCTGCTCGTCCGGCGCCTCCATGAGCGTCTTGCCGGTGACGACGCCGGCGTTGTTTATCAGGATCTCGACGTCCCCGACCTCCCGGCGCACCCTGTCAGCGACCTCGTAGACCATCTCCCGATCCGAGACGTCGCAGACGTAACCGTAGGCCCGGCCCCCGTTGTACGCCCCGGCCTCCCGTACGGCCTCCTCTATGGCAGCCTCGTCGAGGTCGTAGATGACGACCCGCGCTCCGCGTCGGGCGAGCTTCATGGCCATGAGCCGGCCCATCCCGCTGGCTCCACCCGTGACGAGCGCCGTCTTCCCGGATATCCTGGTCAAACCCTCCTCCTCTCCCAGAGATCGAAGACCAAAACCTCACCCCGAAACTACACCCCCGAGAGGAACGCGTCGGCGTCGGCGGCGCTCTGCTCGGGGATCTCCTCCATCGGCACGTGTCCGACGCCAGGATAGGTGATGAGCCGGGCATCCTGCAGGTCGCGCGCGAACCTGCGGGCGTGGTCGGGAGGGATCCAGCGGTCCTCCTCCCCCCACATCACGAGCGTGGGGGTCGAGACGTGTCGGATCTCCCCGCTGTACCGCCTGAACTGCCGCTCCATCTCGCGCCCGGCCAGAAGCAGCGTGCGGCGGTTGCCGGGACGGAGCATCAGCTCGTGATAACGCCTGAGGGTGCCGGGCCGGATCCTGCCGGCATCCCCATAGACCTCGCGCAGGCTCATCGCCACCATCACCCGCGGCGTGAAGAACCTGAAAACATTCCCCACCCCCGGCGCCGACGCCAGCCTGAGCACCGGCGGCAACCCGAAAGGATACCCGGCGGAGTCCACGAGGATCATCCGCTCCACCCTCTCCGGACGCGCGAGAGCGTACCTCCAGGCGAAGTACCCCCCGAGCGAGTTCCCCGCCAGGCTGAAACTCCCGATCCCGACCACGTCGGCGAACTCGTCCAGCACACCCGCCAGATCCCTCACCATCCCCACCAGGTCGTCCACCGGCCCCGTCAGCCCGAACCCCGGCAGGTCGAGCCGCACCAGCCGGTACCTGTCCCGCAACCGCTCCACCCACCCCTCCCAGGTATGCAGCGACGAGAACACCCCGTGCAGCATCAGAAGCGCCGGCCCGTCCCTCCTCCCTTCGTCCCGGTAGTGGATCCTCGCTCCCCGAACCAGCGCGAAGCGGGACCCCTCCCCCCCATACCTGCCCTCCAGCTCCCCGGCCGGTACGTCCACCAGCCCGAGCCACCGCCGCCCGGCATAGAGCGAAGCCGCAATGCCTAAACCCGCGACGATCACCGGCGATCTCGATATCACCCCGCGCCCCAGACCGGACATCGGCCTCTCCCTTTCCTGACCTTGCAATTGACTGATGATCAGTCATAAAGTGTAGAGGGGTTCTGGATCAGCGTCAAGTCGACGGCTTGCTTGATTATCATCTGATGCTATATTGAGAAGTTGAAATCGTATCCCGACGGCTGGGGGAAGAGAGCGGGGGTGATGAGCCTTGCTGAGCATCCGGCGTGACGAGGAACGGGCGAGAGCGGTGGTGCAGAGGGTAAAGGAGTCTCACAGCCTCCTGGAGGCGTTCTGGCTCACGGTCGAGGAGAAGGGGGACAAGACGGCCCTCGCCGAGAAGGATGGCGGCCGGTGGAGGGAGTACTCGTTCCGGGAGCTCTACCGGAGGGTGGAGGATTTCGCGGCGGGTCTGCGGGGGCTCGGGGTTCGGGAGGGGGAACGGGTTGCGATCATGTCGACCAACCGGGTGGGCTGGACGGTAGCGGACCTCGCGATCATGAGCCTCGGGGCCGCGGCGGCGCCGATCTTCCCCACGCTGGGCCCCGGGCAGGTGGAACACATACTGCGAGACTGTGGGGCCCGCATCGTCATCGTGGAAGGCGGGGAGCAGCTCGAGGCGGTGCGGGGTTCCGGGGTCGAGGTGGCTCACACGATAGTTCTGGACGAGGGTGCGGCCGGGAAGGGTACGCTGCGATTCTCCGAGGTCGAGGAGCGTGGGAGGCGGGAGAAGTATGCCGGGTGGGAGGAGGCCTGGCGCGGTCTCGGGCGGGATCAGGTAGCGACCATCATCTACACCTCCGGGACATCCGGCAGGCAGAAGGGGGCGATCCTGACCCACGGCAACATTCTCTCCAACCTCGAAGCGATAATAGAGGTCGTCCCGATCTCGGACGACGACGTGGGGCTCTCGATCCTCCCCCTCTCGCACGTGCTCGAGAGGACCTGCAGCCAGTTTCTGAACCTCGTCGGCGGCGGGACCAACTACATCGCCGAGTCGGTGGACAGGGTGCAGCAGAACCTGCAGGAGGTCAGACCCACCGTCCTGCTCGCCGTCCCCCGGGTCTTCGAGCGCATCTTCGGCGTCATACGCGCCCAGGGCACCGCGAACCCGGTGCGGGCCAGGATCTTCGAGAGCGCCGTACGCACCGCCCGGAACAGGTATCTCGCCGACGCCGGAGAACGCCAGATGGGACCAAGAGAGCAGGCGATGTTCCGCCTCTACGATCTGCTCGTCTACCGCAAGGTGCGCCAGGGACTCGGCGGGAGGATAAAGTTCTGCGTCAGCGGCGGCGCACGCCTGGAGCCCTGGCTCGGTGAGTTCTTCTACGGAGCCGGCATCCCGGTCGCCGAGGGCTACGGCCTCACCGAGACCTCCCCGGTCATCGCCGTGAACCGTTTCGAGGATCTGAAGTTCGGCACCGTCGGACCGCCGCTGCCCAACGTCGAGGTGCGTCTGGCGGAGGACGGGGAGATCCTGGTGCGGGGCCCCAGCGTCACCCGCGGTTACCACAACCTCCCGGACGAGAACGAGGCCGCCTTCGAGGACGGCTGGTTCCACACCGGAGACGTCGGAGAGTTCGACGAGGGCGGGAGGCTGAAGATAACCGACCGCGCCAAGGACATCATGGTCCTCGACACCGGCAAGAACGTCGCCCCCCAGCCGATAGAAACCGCCCTCGCCAACACCGCCCACATCTCCCAGGCGATGCTCGTCGGCGAGGGGAAGAAGTTCGTCTCCGCCCTCCTCGTCCCGGACTTCGACGCCCTACGCAGGACGCTCGGTGAAGACCTCCCGGATGAGAAGCTCTGCTCCGACCGGCGCGCGAGGGACCTGATCTCCTCCGAGATCGAAGAAGCCTGCCGCGACTTCCAGGAGCACGAGCGCCCGAAGAAATTCGAGCTCGTGCCGCACGAGTGGACCGAAGAGAGCGGAGAGCTCACCCCGAGCCTCAAGCTCAAGCGTAAGGCGATCCTCTCGAAGAACCAGGACCTCGTCCAGAAGATCTACGCCTGACAAAGAGGCCGCCCCGCAGGAAAAGCGGGGCGGCCCGCGCAGAAGACGACGCGCCTAAAGGAGCACCTTCTGCAGCTTCATCGCCTTCCCGGTGCTCCCCTTCACCTTGAGCTTGCCCCGCATGAAGGCACTCATCGGCTTGGTTTCGCCGGAGACTATCGAGAGCCAGTCCTTCTCGTTCGCCATCAGGGTGCACTCGGGCTTCGTCTCGTCGTTCTCGTCCAGAACGTCGAGCGTCCCGTCCTCGTTGAACCGCACACGGAACCTGCCCGCGTCCCTGATGTCGAACTCGTAGACGCCAGCGAGCTGCCTGGCCTGCTCCTCGGTGATCTCGTCCCGCATCCGCTCGAAGTACTCCCGCGCCGACGAGTAACCGGCCATCTCCCCTCCTTCGTATCCAACGAACTCCGAACCAATGATACCCCGCTTACTGACTGACTGTCAATCGATGAGTTTTACGCGAAACTAAATACTTTCGCTTAAAAAAGTCGGCGAACACACCGCGCAAACATTGCATCACCCGGCGAGATCTGGTACATATTGGCCGGTTACTTAATTTACTGTTTTAAGTAATGGGGTAAAGGTGGAGATCCGAGCAGCGAACAATTCGGTAGGAAGAGCGTCTGGGGATGTGAGGCGGCACAACCGGGCGGTTGTTCTGGAGTTGATCAGGACGGAAGGTCCCATCTCGCGGGCTGAGCTGGCGAGAAGGACGGGCTTGAGTGCTGCTGCGATCATGGAGATCACCGGCAGGCTTTGCGAGGAGGGTTTGATCCGGGAGGGTGGGTGGGGGCCTTCTACGGGGGGGAGGCCTCCGAGGCTTCTGGAGCTGGTCGACGATGCGAGGTATGCGCTCGGGGTGGAGGTGGGCACCAGGACGCTCAGCGCTGTTCTCACCGACCTGAGGGCGCGGGTGAAGCATCGGGTTCTGGTTCCTTCGAGGATGGCGGAGGGGCCTGAGGCTACTTATGAGCAGCTGCGGCTGGCTCTCGAGGAGATGAACGAGGGGTCGCTGGCAAAACGGGGGCTCATCCTGGGGATAGGGGTTGCGGTGCCTGCTCCTGTCGTGGGTTCCTCCGGGGCGCGCTTCAGCCCACCGAGTTTTCCCGGGTGGGGTGAGCTCGATGTGGGGGGGCGACTCGAGAAGGAGTATGGGCTGCCGGTGCTGGTGGACAACGACGCCAACGCCCGGGCCATAGGCGAGCATCTTTTCGGGGTGGGGCAGGGGATCGGTGAGATGCTCTACGTGATCTGCCACAGGGGTGTTGGCGGGGCGATCATCATGGATGGAGACATGAGGAGGGGGGCGCGCGGAGGAGCCGGGGAGATAGGCCACACCATGATAGACCCCGATGGTCCGAGGTGTGGGTGTGGCAGGTACGGGTGTCTCGAGGCGTTCGTGGGGCGGGCTGCGATAGCCAGGAGGGCGAGAAAGCTCATGAAGCTCTCCGGGAGGGAGGAGCTTGGGGGGAAGCCCCCCGAAGAGATCAAAGCCCAGGACGTGGTGAGGGCGGCGCTCGAAGGAGATGCCCTGGCACAGGAAGTGATCCGGGAGAGCGGACGGTATCTGGGTGTGGGGATAGCAAACGCGGTGAACGCCTTCGACCCGGAGCTGGTCGTCGTCGGAGGCTCTACGGCGGAAGCCGGGGAACTGCTGCTCGAGCCAGCCCGGGAGATGGTCAGCAAGCATGCCCTGGAGCATGCGGCGAACAGGGTGCGAGTTGTGAGGGGGACGCTGGGGGAGGATGCCGGGGCAATAGGGGCGGCCGCTCTGGTCTTGAGGGAGCTCTTCGCCGTCTCCGTCACGCGGATGGAGCCGTCTACTGCGGAACAGTTGGTCACGGAAACAGCAGACTCGGGGGAGGTATAGATGGGAGAGAAAAAGCTCGCACGCAGGGAGTTCCTGAAACTCGGGGCCGCGGCAGGAGCCTCGGTCGCCCTCGGCTCGGGCCCCTATGCCTCGGCAAAACCACTCAGAACCTCAAAAGCAGACATCCTCGTCGATGGCGCGAGCCGTCTGCAGAGAATCGATGGCTTCGGCTTCTCCGAAGCCTTCCAGAGGGCAAACATCCTGCACGGCTCTGAAGGGCTCTCCCAGGAGAAACAACGGGAGGTGCTGGACCTGCTCTTCGACACAGAAAAGGGAGCGGGATTCAGCATATTGCGCAACCAGATCGGCTCCGCCCCAGACAACACCTTCGACCACATGAGGTCCATCGAACCGACAAGCCCCGGAAGCCCCACCGCAAAGCCGCACTACGTCTGGGACGGCTCGGACAACAGCCAGGTGTGGCTCTCCAAAGAAGCCATGAGATACGGGGTAAGGACCATCTACGCCGACGCCTGGAGCGCTCCGGGCTACATGAAGACAAACGGCTCCTACAAGGACGGGGGCTACCTCTGCGGGGTACCGGGAACCTCCTGCCCGTATGACTGGAGGCAGGCGTACGCGAACTACCTGGTGCAGTATCTGAGGTTCTACGAGCAGGAAGGCATAGAGATAACCTATGTAGGGTTTCTGAACGAGCCGGAGCTCGCTACCTCGTATGCCAGCATGCTCTCCGATGGGAAACAGGCTGCTGACTTCATAAAGGTTTTGGGGCCCACCCTGGAGCGTTCCGGGCTTGGGACGAAGATATCCTGCAGCGACTCTGTGGGGTGGAAGGAAGCAGACAAGATGGCGCAGCAAATACTCTCCGATCCTGAGGCCGCGGAGCATCTCTCGCTCGTTACGGGACATGGCTACGCGGACGGGCCGAGCTTCCCTATCGAGTCCGACGGGAGACCTGTATGGCAGTCAGAGTGGTCTACCTTCGACTCCTGGAACACATCATGGGATGATGGATCGGAGAGCTCAGGACTATCATGGGCCTCGCGCATCAGCACCGCGCTCTCGGAGGCCAGCGTCAACGCCTTCTTCTATTGGTGGGGGGCGCACGAGAAAGACGACAACGAGGGCCTCATACGGCTACAAGGCGACTCCTACAGCGTCTCCAAAAGGCTCTGGGCGTTCGCTGGCTACATCCGCTCCGTGAGGCCCGGTGACGTGAGGCTCGAGAGCCATGTCCGCAACCCCAACCTCAAGGTGACCGCCTTCCGCGGCAGGGGAGAGCGGCTGAGCGTGCAGGCCATCAACACCTCGGGTTCGGATGCTGTGGTGGAGGTGGAGGTACGTCACGCCGGGGTTGGCAGATGGATCACACCCTACCTGACCAACGGGCTCAACAGCCTGAGCAAAAAGAAACCGCTTGCGGTGAGGAGAGGAACTTTCAGGACGACCATTCCTGCAAGGTCGATGGTCACCTTCGTGAACCGGGAAAGGAGCAGAGAAAGATGAAGAAGCTGACGCGGCGCGACTTTCTGGCGGCGGGCGGGACGGCCTCGGTGGCCGCTCTGGCGGCGGGGTGCAGTTTCGGAACCGGCCAGCAGAAGGCCGCCGGTTCCGGGGGGAGCAAGAGCGTAACCATCTGGGACATCAGCACCGGCGACCAGCAGAAGCTCATCAAGAACACGGTGGCCCGCTTCGACTCCACCCACAAGGACATCTCGGTCTCGGTACAGTTCTTCCAGAACGACCCGTACAAGAACAAGCTCAGGACCGCCATGGGCGCCGGCAACCCGCCGGACATCTTTTTCGGGTGGGGCGGCGGCATCCTCAAGTCCTACGTGGATGCGGGCAAGGTGTACGCACTCCCGCAGGGTTCCATCGACACCAACAAGTTCTTCCCTTCGGTGATGCGCCCGGTCACCTTCAACGGCAAAGTCTACGGCGTCCCGATGCTGGGGACCCAGCCGGTGCTCTTCTACTACAACAAGGAGATCTTCGGCAAATACAACCTCAAACCGCCGAAGACCTGGTCGGAGCTTCTCAGCATAGTAAAGACCTTAAGCCAGAAGGGCATAACCCCTATATCGCTCGCCGGGCAGAACAAGTGGCCCGATCTCATGTACGAGGAGTACCTGGTAAACAGGATCGGCGGCCCCAAACCCTTCCAGAACGTGCTGGACAAGAAGCCCAAGGCGTGGTCGGACCCGGCCTTCATAAAGGCCAACACCATGATCCAGCAGCTCGTCTCCATGAAGGCGTTCCCCTCGAACTTCGCTTCTCTGAACTACGACACGGGCCAGTCCACCCAGCTTCTTTACACCGGCAAAGCCGCGATGCAGCTCATGGGAGCCTGGGACTACCAGGCGATACTCTCCAACGCCCCGCAGTTCATCAAGAGCGGCAAACTGGGATGGTTCCCGTTCCCGAAGGTCGAGGGTGGCAAGGGTAACCCCCAAAACGTCGCCGGCAACCTCACGAACTACTACTCGGTCACCCAGGCCTCCAAGGCCAAGAAGGCGGCCGTAACCTTCCTCAGCAAAGGGATAATGAACGACTACGAGATAAACGGGCTGATCAAGATAGGCCTCGTACCGCCCGTAAAGGGCATCCAGTCCAAACTCAAGCAGCAGAAAGATTCCGACTGGCTGCTCTTCGTCTACGACCTGGCGCAGAACGCCCCCTACTACGACCTCTCTTGGGACCAGGCGCTCCCGGCGCGAGCGGCACAGGCGCTGCTCACCAACCTGGATCTGCTGTTCTTGAAGAAGATCACACCGCAGCAGTTCTCGAAGAACATGAACAAAGCCATGGGGTTGTAGAAAGGCCATGTCTGGGAGACTGAGCTGGTCAATCTCGCTGATGCTCCTGCCGGCGGTCGCGTTCTTCGTGGTTTTCGCCTTGGGGCCGATGATCGCCGCGGTCTACATCAGCCTTTTGGACTGGAACGGCATATCCACCCCGCACTGGGTGGGCTTTGGCAACTGGGCGAAAGCCTTCACCGACTCGGTGACGCTGCATTCGATCTTTCTCACGGTGCAGGTGATGGTCCTCTCCTGGATCGTGCAGACCCCGATCAGCCTGTTGCTCGGGGTATTCCTCGCCGGCAGGCAGCGCTACCGGGCGCTGCTCGGGGTCTTCTACTTCCTGCCGCTGCTCTTCTCGGCGGTGGCGATAGGGCTCATCTGGGCCTCCTCGATGCTCTCGGCGAACGGGGCGCTGAACTCTTTCCTTCAGGCCATAGGCGCCTCTTCCCTGACCAACGACTGGCTCGGCAACCCGAACATAGCGCTCTACGCCGTGATAGCCGTCATCGCCTGGCAGTTCATCCCGTTCCACACGCTGCTCTACCAGGCCGGGACCCGTCAGATCCCGCAGGTCCTCTACGAGGCGGCGCGCATAGACGGGGCCGGGACGCTGCAGCAGTTCTTCTACATAACGCTTCCGCAGCTCAAGTACACGGTCGTGACCTCGACCATCCTGATCCTCACCGGATCTCTCACCTATTTCGACGTGATCTACGTCATGACCGGAGGCGGGCCCGGCTATGCCACCCGCACCCTCCCGCTGCAGATGTACATAACCGCCTTCCAGGACGCCCAGATAGGCTACGGGAGCGCGATCGCCGTGATCCTGGCCGTGGTCGGTGTGCTCCTCTCGCTGATCATGATCCGTCTCACCGGCTTCGGCAGGATGGAGAGCCAGGCGGAGGGCCTCTAGGATGGCCGTAGGGCAGAGCACGGCCCGGAGGGAGGCGGCAAAACCGGCGCGGTTGAGGCGCATGCTCCCCAACCCCATCCCGCTCGTCCTGGGGCTGGTGTGGTTCGTCATAGCGTTCTACCCCGTCTACTACATGTTCATCACCAGCCTCAGGACCCAGGCGGGGTTTCTGAGCGGGAGCCTGTGGCTGCCGCCCTCGAACCCGACGATAGAGAACTACCTGGGCGTCATCCAGAACGGGATAGGCCTCTACTTCCTGAACAGCGCCTTCGTCACGGTGATAAGCGTGGTGCTCATCGTGGCGGTCTCGCTGCTCGCGGCCTACGCGATAGCCAGGATCAGGAGCAGGGTGGTCCAGTTCACCTTCAGGATGTTTCTTCTGGGGCTCGCGATCCCGTTGCAGGCGGCGATCATCCCGATCTACGTGCTCATCGTCCGCATCGGGCTCTACGACACGCTCTACGGTCTGATCCCGCCGCAGGTCGCCTTCGGGATACCGCTTACGGTCCTGATCCTGGTGAACTTCATCCGCGACATCCCGAACGAGCTCTACGACTCGATGGTCCTCGACGGCAGCGGGCACTTCCGCATACTGTGGAACCTGGTCTTCCCCCTCTCCCGTCCCGCCCTTATCACGGTCGTCATATACAACGCGCTTCAGGTGTGGAACAACTTCCTCTTCCCCCTCATCCTGACGCAGAGCTCCAACGTCCAGACCCTGCCGCTGGCGCTGCAGCAGTTCCAGGGTCAGTACGGCGTGAACGTGCCGGGGCTCATGGCAGCGGTCTTCCTCTCGGTGCTGCCGATCATCGTGCTCTACGTGGTCGCACGCCGCCAGCTGCTCGGCGGGCTCACCGCTGGCTTCGGCAAGTAGATCCAAAACGGCTAGAAGGAGGCAACGACGTTGTCCGACGGTTTCCTGAGCATCCGGGGTCGACAGATACTCGACGGGGAGGGCAACCCCGTCCTGCTGCGCGGGTTCGGGCTTGGCGGCTGGATGAACATGGAGAACTTCATCACCGGCTACCCGGCGAACGAGGAGGCGCAGCGCGAGGCGATCCGCGGGGTACTCGGGGAAGAGAAGTACGAGCTCTTCTTCGACCGCTTCCTACAGTACTTCTTCGAGGAGGAGGACGCCCGCTTCATCGCCTCGCTCGGCCTCAACTGCCTGAGGATACCCATCAACTACCGCCACTTCGAGGACGACCTGGCCCCCTTCGAGATAAAGGAGGAGGGCTTCCGGCACCTCGACCGGGTGATAGACCTCTGTGCCCGGCACAACATCTACACGATCATCGACCTGCACGCGCTACCCGGCTACCAGAACCAGCACTGGCACTCGGACAACCCGACCCACAAGGCCTTCTTCTGGAAGCACCGGCACTTCCAGGACAGGGCGGCGCACCTGTGGGAGGTCATCGCCGACCGCTACAAGGACAACCGGTGGGTCGCGGGCTACAACCCGATCAACGAACCGGCGGATCCCACGGAGGAGATGATCCTTCCGGTCTACCGGAGGCTCTACGAGACGATCCGCTCGGCGGACCCGAACCACCTGATCTTCCTGGAGGGCAACCGCTACTCGCAGGATTTCCACATGTTCGATGAGCCGTGGGAGGGCGTAATCTACACCAACCACGACTACGCGCTGCCAGGCTTCGTCGACGGCGGTCCCTACCCCGGCGTCTCCCGCGGCGAGTACGTGGACAGGAAGGTGCTCGAGGAGACCTTCCTGAGAAGGAGCCGCTACATGCTCGAGCACGGGACCCATATCTGGGTGGGCGAGTTCGGGCCCGTCTACCCGCAGTGGGACCCCGAGAGCCACGAGTCGCGCTACCGGGTGCTCGAGGACCAGCTCGAGATCTACGACCGCCACGAGGTGAGCTGGTCGATCTGGCTCTACAAGGACATCGGGCTGCAGGGCATCGTCTACGCCGCCCCTGACTCCCCCTACCTGGAGCGTATAAGGCCCGTCCTGGAGAAGAAGATCCGCCTCGGCGCCGACTCCTGGGGCACGACCGACGAGCACATCCGGGACGTGATGGAGCCGATCGAACGCCTCTTCGAGCGGGAGTTCCCGGACTACTCCCCCTTCCCCTTCGGCGCCCAGCGGGACATAGAGCAGCTCGTGCGCCACATCCTCATCTCCGAACCTTTGGTCCCGGAGTTCGCCGAGCGCTTCCGAGGCATCTCCGAAGAGGAGATAGACGAAATAATGCAGTCGTTCCGCTTCGAGAACTGCGTGCAGCGCACCCGGCTCGCGGAGATACTCTCCCGCCACGCGAAGCTTCCCGCTGCGGGACAATAGGGACAACAAACCGGGAAAACCGTCCGAGATGGAAAGGAGCCAAGGCATGCTCAAGAACAGCGTGGGGATCTGGGCGTTCGGCCCGGCGGTTACCCGCTTCGTCCCCCCGGGCTACCACCCCGAGGCTGCCAGGGAGTCGATGCAGGAGAAGACAAAAAGGGTCTGCGAGGGGCTCTCGGACATCCTCGACGGGCTGGAATACCACTACCCCGGCGAGATCAACGAGGATAACGCAGAGGAGGTGACCGGCATCCTCGAGGACCACGGCATGGACCTGCCGGCCGTGGCCGCCGGGCTGCACACCGACCCCACCTACTCTCTGGGCGCCTTCATAAACCCCGACCCCTCGCTGCGCCGCAAGGGCATAGACACCCTCAAGCGAGGGATAGACCTCGCTTCTGAGGTGGGGGCGAACTTCATCATCTGGCCCGGCGCCGAGGGGTACAACTACCCCTTCCAGCGGCCCTACGCCGAGACCTGGCGGGCGTTCGTCGAAGCCATAGCCGAGCTGACGGACCACGCCAACGAGCGGGGCATCAAGGTCTTCCTCGAACACAAGAACTCTGAGCCGGCGATGAAGATCCTGATGCAGAACATCGGGATGACGCTCTTCACCATCCAGAAGGTGAAGGCTTTAGGGGTCGACACCCGGAACCTGCTCGTGAACATGGACTGGCAGCACCTGATCATGAACGGAGAGAATCTGGCCGAGTACGCGGCCCTTCTCGCCTCGGAGAACAAGCTCGGCCACCAGCACGGAAACGACGGCTGGGGTTCCTTCGACGACGACAACGTGGTCGGCACCAACTTCTTCATGCAGACCCTCGAGCTCGCCCAGACCCTGCAGGACGTGGGCTACGGCGAGAACGGAGAGCGGGTCGGCTTCGACCTCTACCCCTACACCGAAGACCAGGTGGCCGCCGTCCGCCGCGCCATCCTGCACTGGGAGTTCATCTGGGAGCTGGCGAAGAAGATAGACCGCGCCGCGCTCAAGGAGGCCAAGCTTAACGCGGACGCCCTCTCCGCCCAGAAGGCGGTCTACGCCTCTTTGGGCCTGGATCGCTCCTTCGAAGAGGAGGTCGCAAGGCGCCACCGCGAGCTGCGCTCGGGAGAGCAGAAAACGACCTAACGTCTCATCGTCGCAACTCTTCGATACGAACCTGCGGCAGCAGCCTCTCCACGTCGTCGGGATGCACCACCCCGGCGGTGAGCGTGAGGGCGTTGGCGGCGGCGCAGGCGGTCCCGTAGGCCGCGGCTTCGGGGAGGGTGGCCCCGCGCGTCATGGAGAGCAGGAGCCCGGCGGCGAGGGCGTCGCCGGAGCCGATGGGGTTTACGGCCTCGATGCGGGGGGGCTGGATGCGCCAGGGTCCACCTTCGGGTCCGGCGAGCACGGCCCCCCTCTCCCCCACCGTCACCAGCGCCCACACCGCCCCGGCCGAGAGCAGAGCCCGCGCCGCCTTCCCGGCGTCCCGCAGGGGGTCGTCCGTGCGCGAGAGATCGAGCGCCGATGCCGCCTCATCCAGGTTCGGTTTGGCGAGGAATGGTCGCTCCCGGAGGGCGCGTGTGAGCAGGTCTTTCTGCGCGTCGAGGAGGATGGGGACGCCGCGTTCTCTCGCTTCGCACACGAGCCGGGCGTAGATGTCCTCCGGTACACCTGGGGGCATCGTCCCGATCAGGCAGAGAGCAGAAGCGTCAGGGAGACGGGCGGCCACCGATTCCTCCAGCTCGCGTGCGGCCCGTTTCGGGACGCGCGGAGCCTCCTCGACGAGTTCGGTCACCGGCCCCTCGTCCGGCACGAGCGTGACGCAGGTGCGGGTCGGCGCCTCCTCCACCCAGACCGGCTCGCACCGCACGCCGTTCTTCGCGAGAGCATCGGAGACGAAGCGTCCGGGATCACCACCCAGGAAAGTCACCGCCAGCGCCTCGCCGCCGAGGGTCGTGGCGATGCGGGCCGCGTTCGAGACCTTTCCGGAGGCGGTGACGCGGACCTCGTAGGCGCGGTTGACCGCACCGGGTACGAGGGAGCGGAGGCGCAGCGTGCGCTGCATCGCCGGGGTCCCACCGCAAAAGAGGATCACACCTCGCCCTCCAGACATGGCCACAGGGGCTCTATCGCCCCGGCGAGGGCGATGCAGAGCTTACAGGCGCGGGCGAGCCTCTCGCGCCCGACCGCGAACATCTCCAAAACGCTACTTCCCGGCGTAGACGCCGTGGACGGCCTCGCGGACCGCGGAGGAGATCCTACGCGGGTCGTCGGCCTGCCAGATGTTCCTGCCGTAGACGACCCCGCGGGCACCGGCCAGGATCGCGCCGCGGGTCGCCTCGATGAGCGCATCCTCGGAGTCGGTCTTTGGCCCGCCGAGCGTCAGGATGGGGACCGGGCAGCCCTCGATGACCCGCCGCATCGTCTCCACGCTCCCGGTGTACTCTGTCTTTATGACGTCGGCCCCGAGCTCGGCGGCCATCCGGCAGGCGAAGGCGAGGAGCTCGGGATCACGCTTATCATCTATCCGGGAGCCCCAGAGGGTGGCCTCGACCATGAGCGGGATACCCACCCGTTGGGAGGCGGAGGCAGCCTCGGCCACGGCGGCGGCGTTCTCGGCGAAGAGGTCGCCTTCTTCGACACCGAGGATCAGGAACATCACCGCGCATCCGGCCCCCAAAGAGGCAGCCTCCTCCGGGCTACAGATCACGCGGTAGCTCTCCCCGCTCGCCTTGAGGTCGTCGTCCAGGAGCGCGAAGTCGCATCGCACGAGCGGGACCGGGGCGCCGCGGTGGGCGAAGAGGTGGGCGGTTCGTTTCAGCATCCCCGGCGAGAGCAGGACCCCCTCGGGTTCGCAGGTGGAGACGATCCTCTCGACCACACTGACGGGGTTCTCCGGCGACACCCTGAGCGTGAGCCCGTGGTCGAAGGCGGCGACGAACGCGTTGCCGCTCTGCCGGTCGAACAGCCTGCCCAGCCTCATCTCTGCTCCGTTCAAAACACCTCCCTGGAACTTTGGCCCATCAGCAGGGCTATCTTACACCCGCTTTTCTCGCTCCAGAAATCGCAGCATCCCGGAGGCGGTCTCTTCGTCGGTGATGAGGACGTTGATGAGCCCGGCGCGCGCAGCTCCGATGTTGGGAACGACCTTCTTCTCCCCCCAGCTTACCCCCACCCGTATGGGGATGCCTTTCACGCTCTCGGGATCCAGCGCCACAGTTCTATCGTTCATCTCGAGATGCAACACCTCACCACCGAGCGAGAAATAGGCTCCGCATACATCACCCACCACTCCGTTTCCTCGGATATACTCGAGGTCAGCGTCGTTAAGGTATCCAGCCCGATACTGACCAGAATCCCGGTTTATAGCTCCAATCCCTACCACCATGATGTCAGCGCGGCGTGCCATCTCCAGAGTTCTGGAGATGTGCTGGTCACGTAACAGCCCGTTGCGCACTCCCGTATCAGCCACCACCATCGGCGCGTGCAAGTAATGAACCTTCGCTCCCAGGGCGCTTGCCAGCTGTGCAGCAATGTGTACTCCGTTGAGCTCAGGGATAGTACCTCCGATACTACCCATGAGCTGTACCACCGTGACGTCTTTCCGTGGCCTCCAGCGCTTGCTGGTTACTACCCTATAAACGGCATTGCTCCACCCCACGCCTATGGTGCCACCCTCGGCTAGATTATCCTGCAGATACTGAGCCGCCAGCGCTCCGATCCCATACTCATAACCGGATGGCTCGTTTTCACCCCCGTCATATTCCATATGAGCAAGTACAAGACAATCCTGTAAATTGAGGCTCTCCTTGAGTGCATTTTGTAGCTTGTCCACCATTCTGAACGGCGAACGCACCCGTATCTCGACCAGCCCTCTTTTGCGCGCCTCCTTGAGCATGCGTGAGACGTTGGAACGTGACACCCCCATCCGCCGTGCTATCGCCGCCTGGGTGAGATCCTCCACGTAATAGAGACGCGCCACCTCAGACAGAAGCAACACCCGGTCCCCCACCGTACTCCTCACGCTACGTCCCACCAGTCCTTACCTCCCGCTCGTCCCGTCGAATACCAGACAGATTTCCCACATCATGAGCACTATTTTACATACTCTGCACAAATGTGCAAGCTTTTCACCCTTGACACAAACATCTGGACCGGTCTAGACTCAGGGTGGTTTCAAGAAGGAGGACATCGATGGGTGGGAAAAGCACCAGGCCCACCGGGGATAAAAGGGAGAAGTGTGGTCTCACCCGGGGAGAATTTCTGAAGCTCGGGGGTTTGGCAGGCGCGGGCGCGGCGGCACCGTCCCTGCTCTCCGGCTGTGGCAGCGGTGCATCAGGCAAGATCTCAAAAGGGGATCTCGCGGGGACCACGGTCACCGTCGCAACGGTCAGCAACTCCCAGATGACCGACATGGAGAGCCTTGTCGGGCGCTTCACGAAGCAAACCGGCATAAAGGTGAGGTTTCTGACGCTACCAGAGAACAACCTGAGGCAAAAGGTGACTCAGGACGTGGCGATGAACGCCGGGGACTTCGACGTGGTGACCATCGGCAGCTACGACACACCGATCTGGGCCAAGTACAAGTGGATCGTCCCGCTCGATCCCTTCTTCTCGCGGATGAGCGGGACAGAACGGCAGAGGTATGACCTGAAGGATCTGCTCAAGCCCATCCGGTCCCTCCTCTCGCGCAACGGGCGTCTCTTCGCGCTCCCCTTCTATGGCGAGAGCTCGATGCTCTTCTACCGCAGGGATCTCTTCGAGAAGGCGAAGCTGAAGATGCCAGATCATCCGAAGTGGGAAGAGGTTATGGGCTTCGCCAGAAAGCTGAACGGTATCAGCGCCGGCGTGCACGGCATCATCCTGCGTGGAGAGCCCGGGTGGGGAGCGAACATGGCCCCCTTCGACACGTTCATCAACACCTACGGCGGGCGCTGGTTCAACATGAACTGGGAGCCACAGCTCACTTCCCCGCAGGTCAAAAAAGCAGCCCAGGTCTACTCCACGCTCCTGCAGAAGTATGGCCAGCCCGGTGCCACCTCGGACAACTTCCCCGAGTGTGAGACCGCGTTCGCCGGCGGCAACGGGGCGATGTGGTACGATGCGACCTCCGCCGCGGGTTATCTCAGCGATCCCAAGTCTTCCAAGGTGGCCGACAGGCTCGGTTTCGCCTACGGTCCGACTGCGGTCACCCCGCACGGTGCGCACTGGCTGTGGTCGTGGGCGCTGGCGATAGAGTCTTCCAGCAGACACAAAGACGCAGCCTTCGAGTTCATCAAGTGGGCGACGAGCAAGGAGTACCTGGATCTCGTCGGCAGGAAACTCGGGTGGGAGCGGGTTCCGCCCGGTACCCGGTATTACACGTATCGCAGCACTCCGTACAGGCACAAACCCTGGGCCGAGATAGAACTCAACTCCATCAACACCGCCGACCCCCAACATCCGACCAAGCAACCCGTGCCGTACACCGGAATCCAATATGTCGAGATACCAGAGTTTCAGGACTTCGGCGATGCGGTCGGCAGGTACCTGGCGGCGCTGATCGCCGGGAAGATCAGCGTCGACCAGTTCGTAAAAGAGGCACAGCAGGAGGTACTCACTGCCGTAAGGCAGGGTGGATACCTGAAGAAGTAACGCAGACATGCTGGAAAGGGGGTCCGTGGACACCAGAGTTTCAGAACAGGCAGCAAGCCGGGCGGGCGTATTCAGACCACGCAGGATGCCAGGATCTCCGGCGAGAGACAGACGCACGCTACTGTATCCCGCACTGGTAGCGGTGGGCATAATAACGCAGGTGCCTTTCCTGCTCACCATATACCTGAGCACCCAGTCGTGGACGCTCATACGCCCCGACCTCGGCAGGAACTTCGTGGGCTTCAGGAACTACGCGGAACAGGTTTTCTCCGGTGGGTTCGGAATCATCCTGGTCCAGACGCTCATCCTCTCGTTCGTAGCGCTCGCTCTGTGTTGTCTCATCGGGCTGGGGCTCGCGCTCCTTCTCAACCGGGATTTCCGGGGGAAAGGGCTCATCCAGACGCTGCTCGTCACGCCCTTCTTCATAATGCCCACGGTAACCGGCCTCATATGGAAGAATGAGCTGTTCAACCCGAGCTTCGGGCTGATCACCTACTTCGCCAGGCTCCTCGGGGTAGAGCACTTCGATCCGATGGACCAGCACTCGCTCGTCATGATCGCGACGATGGTCGCCTGGGAGTGGGAACCGCTCTTCATGCTGGTGCTGCTGGCCGGACTGCAGGCGATAAACGAGGAGGAGATAGAGGCAGCCCAGCTCGATGGGTGCAGCAGGCTGGGCATCTTCCGCCACATCGAACTGCCACATCTGATGCCCTATTACCGGGTGGTCATCCTGCTCGGCAGCCTCTTCATCCTGCAGATCTTCGGTGAGATCTACGTCTCCACCGCCGGAGGGCCGGGCAACAGCTCTATGAACCTGCCCTACCTGGTATACCAGACCGGGCTCGTGGGCTGGCAGGTGGGTGCCGCCTCGGCGATAGGGGTGGCCACCCTGATCATCACCCTCGTCATCCTGATGGTACTGCTCAGGACGATGAACGCCGTAGCCAGGGAGGAGTGACGTGAACAGCGCAACTACCACGAGAGCCAAAAGCAGGCGTGGCGTGAGATGGAGCCACCACGTACAGAACCTCATTCTGTACCTGGCAGTCATCGTAATCTTCGGTCCGATCTTCTGGCTCATCGTGACCAGCTTCAAGACCGAGGCCGACGCCTACGCGATGCCGCCGAAGGTCTTTTTCTCACCCACGCTGGTCGAGTACCATGGAGCGCTCGAAAGCTTCTGGGCCCCGTTCTTCCACTCCGTGTTCATGGTGGGGATCTCGACGATACTGAGCCTGATACTCGGCGTTCCGGCAGCCTTCGCCCTCAGCCATTATCAGAGCAGGCGTAACGAGAGCATAGTCTTCTGGTTCATCACCACCAAGGCGCTGCCGCCGGTAGCGGTCATGATCCCGCTGTTCGTCATCTTCAGGGAGCTGCGACTTTTGGACACGCCGTGGGCCCTGATCATCGTCTTCACCGGCATGAACACGCCGATAGTGGTCTGGATGATGTACCAGTTCATAAAGGATCTGCCACCCGGGATCATAGAGGCCGCCCAGGTGGACGGGGTGCGCCTCTGGGGCATGCTCTGGCGGATAGTCATCCCGCTCACGCGGTCCGGGCTCGCGGCGACGGCGATGTTGTGCGTGATCTTCGCCTGGAACGAGTTCCTCTTCAGCGTCTCGTTCACGGCGATCAAGTGGGAGCCTCTCTCGGTGGCCGTCGCAGCCCAGCAGACCTCCCGGGGGCAGTTCTGGGCGCAGCTCTCCGCGTTCACCACCCTGGCGATAGCAGTGCCGGTCGTCGTGGGCTGGCTGACCCAGAAGCAGCTCGTGCGCGGGCTTACCAGCGGAGCGGTCAAATAGCAAGGGAGGGTGCTTCGTTATGCTGGGAGCTGTCTTGCCCGGGCAGGAGCGAGTAGAGCTCAAAGAGTTTCCCACGCCGGAGCCTGGACACGGACAGGTGCTGGTGAGGATGAAGGCTTCGGCGCTGTGCGGCAGCGACCTGCGGGCCATATACCACGAGCATGCCGGCGAAGGTGCGGAGCGTTACCAGAGTTGCATAGCAGGCCACGAGCCGTGTGGCATCGTGGAGTCGGTCGGACCGGGCGTGCGCGGCTTCAGCGAGGGCGATAGGGTCGCCATCTACCACATCGTGGGCTGCGGATGCTGCCGCAACTGCCGGATGGGGTTCATGATCGGCTGCACCTCGCCGGAGCGCGCAGCCTACGGCTGGCAGCGCGACGGCGGACACGCGGATTACATGCTCGCCGAGGAACGCACCCTCATCCACCTCCCCGGCGAGCTGAGCTATACCGACGGAGCGCTCGCAGCCTGCAGCTACGGCACCGCCTACCAGGCGGTACTGCGTGCCGGGGTCTCGGGACGCGACCGCGTCCTCGTCGTAGGGCTGGGACCGGTGGGGCTGGGCGTCACCCAGCTTTCGGCCGCCAGCGGCGCCGAGGTGATAGGTGTAGATCCGAGGCCCGAGCGGTTGGAGCTGGCCGGGCAGGTGGGCGCATCACATCTGCTCGTCCCGGACGAGCACACCAAAGGAGCCATCCTGGAGCTCACAGCCGGTCAGGGCGCGGAGGTCGGCATAGACTGTTCGGGCAGCGAAGCCGGCCGACACCTGTGCCTTGAGGCCGCCCGCGACTGGGGGCGGGTCGTCTACGTCGGCGAAGGTGGCAGCCTGACGTTCGAGCCGAGTCCCCTGTTGCTGCACAAACAGCTCACGCTGATGGGATCCTGGGTGTGCGGGCTGGCGCAGATGGAAGACCTGCTGGGATTTCTGGCACGCAGGGACCTGCATCCCGAGAACATAGTGACCCACCGGTACCCTCTCACCGAAGCGGCAGAGGCATACAGGATCTTTGACAGCGGCAAGTCCGGAAAGACGGTGATCGTCTGGGACTAGGGCAGGATGTCCTGAGCGGAGGCCATGATGTACGCTCTCCACGGCATCCAACCGAAAGGAGACAGGTGACCGGACAAGACTGGCCGGGAATCGGTCAGGAGACCGGAAGAATGCAGACCGTAGGACGAGCAACTCTGTCCTGGAGGTAGACTTGGCGCGAGTGACCATCCTGGGATCGGGCGTCATGGCAACGGCCCTGACCTTCCCGCTGACGGACAACGGACATGAGGTCAGGCTCGTCGGCACCCATCTCGACCGCGAGATCATCGACTCCATCCGCGAGAGTGGAGTCCACCCGAACCTGGGCCTCAAGATCCCGGAGACCGTGCGTACCTACCAGCTCGAGGAGGCGAAAGAAGCCTTCGAAGGAGCGGAGGTCGCGATGAGCGGGGTCAACTCCTTCGGGGTGCGCTGGGCGGGGCGACAACTCGCCTCCCTGCTAGAACCGGGGATGCACGTGCTCTCCATAACCAAGGGCATGGAGGCCAACGGGGAGGGGGATCTGCGCATCCTGCCCGAAGTGCTGGCAGAGGAGGTTCCAAAGAGCCTGCGGGACCGGGTCTCGTGGTCCGCGATAGCCGGGCCTTCCATAGCCGGTGAGGTGGCAGTCAGAAGAGACACCTGCGTGATCTTCACCGGCCGTGACGCCAGGGTACTGGAATATCTCGCCTCGCTCTTCCGCACCCCCTACTTCCACGTCTGGACGGACACCGATTTCACCGGGGTGGAGGTGTGCGCGGCGGCGAAGAACTGCTACGCCTTCGGGGCGGGCTTCATGGAAGGCATACTGGACGGCAGGGGCGAGTCCGGGGGGCGCTACCGCAACTACAACTACGGAGCGGCACTCTTCGGGCAGGCCACGCGAGAGCTGGGGAGGTGGATGGAGCTTCTCGGAGGCAGGCCGGAGACACCCTACGGGCTGGCCGGAGTCGGGGACATGTTCGTGACCAGCATGGGCGGCCGCAACGTGAGGGCTGGCCGGTACGTCGGAGCCGGGGTACCGTTTTCGAAGGTGAGGGACGAACTGATGCAGGGCGTGACGCTGGAAGGGGTTGCGGCCATCCAGGTGATGGGCGGTGCGCTCTCCAAACTCACCGGACGCGGAATCGTCTCTTCAGATGACTTTCCGCTGATGCGCCATCTGCATGAGGTGGTCACCCTGGACCACCCGCTCGAGATGCCCTGGGAGACTTTCTTCGGAGGTGAGAAGCGATGAGAGACGGCAACCAGGCCGCCGTGATGTACGCTCCCCACGACGTACGGCTGGAGGAGCGGCCGATGCCCGAGCCGGGACCGAAGGAGGTCCTGGTCGAGATAAGATCCGTAGGGGTCTGCGGCTCGGACATCCACTACTACGAGCACGGCAGGATAGGCTCGCACGTGGTGGAGGAACCCCTGGTCCTGGGGCACGAGTCATCCGGTGTGATCGTCGGCCTGGGTGAAGGGGTGACAAAACACGAGATCGGGGAGCGGGTCGCGCTGGAGCCGGGGGTGCCCGACGGGACCTGCCGGGAATGCCGCGCCGGGCGCTACAACCTGTGCCCGAACGTCCGCTTCTTCGCCACCCCGCCCATCGACGGGGCGTTCGCCAGCTACGTCACGATCCACGAGGACTTCGCCTTCAGGCTGCCCGACTCCCTCTCCGACGACGCCGGGGCTCTGATGGAGCCACTCTCGGTCGGGATCTGGGCGTGCCGCAAGGCAGGCGTCGAGGCCGGAGACCACGTCCTCATCACCGGGGCCGGCCCGATAGGGCTCCTGGCGATGCAGGTCGCCCTGGCCAACGGCGCGACCGAAGTCACCATCACCGACGTCGTCCCCGAGCGGCTCGAGCTGGCGAAGAAGACCGGAGCGACCCGCGCCATAAACGTCTCGGAGGAGCCGCTCGAAGGGAATGGGCTCGAGGTCGACGCCCTGATCGAATGCTCCGGCAACGAGCGGGCTCTCGCCGGCGGCATCCGCTGCCTGAGGCCCGCCGGGACCGCCGTGGTCGTGGGGATGGGTCCGGGAGAGGAGGCTACGGTGCCGCTCGCTTTGATCCAGAACCGTGAGATCTGGCTGACCGGAACCTTCCGCTACGCGAACACCTACCCGGCGGCGATAGAGCTCGCCGCGACGGGGAGGGTGGACGTGGAGGCGATCGTGACCGGCCACTACGGCCTCGCGGAGACAGAGGCCGCTCTTCAGGCTCCACGCAGGGACCCGGCGAACGTCAAGCCGGTCGTGAGACCGGGGGCTTAGGGAGATGGGTACGAGCATCGTCTGGAACGGGGCGCAGGGCATCGAGCGCACCTCCCGGGAGGCTCCACCCCCAGGCCCCGGAGAGGTGCGTCTGGCGGTCGAGGCGTGCGGGCTGTGCGGCACCGATCTGCACATAGCCTCGGGTGAATACCCGCTCGCCCGCCCCCGTGTCGTGCTCGGGCACGAGTTCTGCGGCACCGTCGCGCAGGTCGGTGAGGGCGTGGAGAACGTCTCCACCGGAGATCGGGTGGTGGTGGACCCGAACATCCCGTGCCGCTCCTGCCCCCACTGCCAGGGCGGTCGCCCCCACCTCTGCGAGCACCCGCAGGCGATAGGCGTGACCCGCGACGGCGGGCTCTCGGAGGCGGTGACCGTCCCGGCCTCCCAGCTCTACCGGGTGCCGGAGGGCCTGCCCCCCGAGGCCGCCGCGCTCACCGAGCCTCTGGCGTGCGTGCTGCACGCGGTCGATCTCTCGGGGATACTACCGGGCGAGAGGGCTCTGGTCCTCGGGGCGGGTCCAATCGGGGTGCTCGCCGCCGCGCTGCTCGTCGCCGCCGGCTCATCCGGGGTACTCGTGAGCGAGCCGGACCCCGACCGCCGCGAACGCGTCCGGGAGTTCGGGGCCACGCCCATCTCCCCCGAAGAGCTGGACGGACAGGGAGACTTCGGCGTCGTGCTGGAGTGCGTCGGGCGTCCGGAGACGATGCGCCAGGCGGTGGAGTCGGCCAGAGCGGGAGGTACGATCGTCTGGGTCGGGGTGGCCCCGCCTCAGGCCGAGGTATCCATCCGACCCTACGATATCTTCCGTCGGGAGCTCACCATCCGCGGCACCTACACCAACCCGTTCACGATGGAGCGCTCGCTCGCCCTGCTCGCCTCCGGACGGATCGACTGGCGGAAGGTCATAACCCACCGGCTGCCGCTCGACCGCTTCGACGAGGCGTGGGAGGTGCACCGGGCAGGAGCCGGGCTCAAGGTCTGCGTCACGCCCGGCACCGCTTAAGCCCGGTCTCGAGCACGCTGGCTGCGCAACACCTCGAAGCTCCACGAAGCGCGAGGTCGTCAGTCCGAACCCGTCTCCGGCACCGACCCTCACGCGGTGGGTGCCGAAGGAGAAGTTGCTCTCGGGGGTGAAGCCGAGCCGCCCGGTCGAGCGATCGCAGGAGAAGGTGGTGACCTTGCGCCCGTCGAGCCTGAGCCTCACGCTCTTCTTCCCGAGGTACTGCTGCCCGTCGCGCACGATGGCCGCGATGGTGGGTGTGCGGTCGCGCACCGACCTGCCGGGCTTTGGAGAAGGCTTCGTTACCGCGGGCGGGAAGTTGGGCTGCCAGTCGGGACCGTAGTTGTAGCTGGTGCCAGCGGTGATCTGGGTTGGCACGCCTCCTGCAGCGGAGATCGAGCAGATATCACGCTGCCTGTGTCTTCGTGATCGTAGACGATCCTGCCGCCCCTGGCGGAGTAGGCCGGCCAGTAATCGTATCCGGAGGTTGTGGCCGTAAGCTGCCCGGGGCTTGAGCCGTCGGGCCTTACGGTGAAGGGCTGGCAGTCCACCGCCCCGATAGAAACCAGGAAGCTCAGGACGAGGGTTCCGCGTCCCGATCCCCTGCTCGTTCCGATACGTCTCGCCGGTTCTGCCCCCTTCTTGTAAGGTGGTCAACCGCGCTTCACCTTCTCGCAGCTGCTCGCGACCTTATCCACGCGGTCGGCGGACACATGGTCGGCACCCTTGCCGCAGGTGATGACGTCGCGGTGGTGGTCGCGGGCGTTGATGTCGTCGTTTCCGTCACCGCCGTTCAGGTGATCGGTCCCCGGACCGCCGCTCAGCACGTCGCCTCCCGGGCCGCCGTTCAGGGCGTCGTTGCCCCTGCCACCGCCGAGGAAGTCCGCGCCCCAGCCTCCAAAGAGGGTGTCATTACCCTTGCCGCCGGAGAGGGCGTCGTTGCCGCCGGCACCCCGCAGCGAGTCGTCTCCGTCGAGGCCCAGGAACCCATCCGCGCCGGCCGTCGGCGTAAGCTCGGGTTTGGTGGAGCTGTCAGCCCCAAAAGTGCCGACGCGGTTGACTACGGTGCCGTGGACCCTGACGCGTTCGTAGGCCCCGCTGTCGCAGCGGCCGCCGAGAGCCCGGGGGACGCCGCGCTGGTCGACCAGCTCACAGCCGCCGGAGGCGGGATCTCCGCGGTTGATGGCCGGGCTGCCGGGCAGCAAGGTGTAGGTGAAGATACGAATGAAGGGGCCACCGTTGAAGTGGTCGGACGGGTCGAGCAGCGGGTTGATCGGCGAGGCAGGTGTGCCGAGCTGGTCGCCGGTCGCCGGGTCGTTGATGCAGGCGCTGGTCGGGTTGCCGTTCTCGCCGACGAGGTTGTAGCCCGACGAGCGCACCACGCCGCCGTTGTTCAGGTTCTGGTCCAGACAGTCGTCGAACGTGCCCAGCCCCGAGGCGTCGGTGTCGTGGTTGCCGGCCAGGATCGTGTCGGCCAGCGTGGCCGAGGTTATGCCCTGGCCATCGTCCTGGGCTGCGATCCCGCCGCCGTCGCCGGAGTTGTTGGCGGTGATCGTGTCGTTCTTGAGCGTGAGCGCCGCGTCGCGGACGCGTATGGCGCCGCCCAGCTCACCGGCCGCGTTGCCGTTGATCGTCGTGTTGGTGAAGCGATAGCTCCCTGTGCCCTGCTGGCTACCCGTGAGGTAGGCGCCGCCACCGAAGGAGCTTGCGACGTTGCGGGCCAGCTGAGAGCCCACGACGATAACGCTCGTGTTGCTCCCGGAGGCGGTGGACGCGGCCATGGCCGCGCCGGCGAACGCCTGGTTGTCGAAGAACCTGGAGTTGTAGACCTCGGTCAGCCCCGGGCTGAGCGTGTAGATCCCGCCGCCGAAGCCGCCGAGCCCGTTGGGCGGGCCGGTCGCGGTGTTGCCCGAGACCTCGACGCGCTGCAGCACCGCGTGGCTCTCGTTGTAGATGCCGCCGCCGAGGTGGCCCGTGCCCGGCACCGAGTTCCCGATGACACTGCCGCCGAACATGTAGAGGCCCCCGGCGGAGGAGTCGACCCGGATGCCGCCGCCGCGGGCCACCCCGTCCGCGTCGACGGGTGCGACGCCCCCTTCAACCGTGATCCCGTGCAGCTCGAGCACCCCTCCCGCGACCTCGAAGACCCGGTCGTGGGTCGCGGCCCCGTTGCCGTTGACAACGGCCGCGCCCTGGCCGGTGTCGTCGATGACGAGGCTCTCGGTGACGTCGAGATCGCCCTGCGAGGCGCCGCCGGGACCGGGGATCGCGAGCGTGTAGGTGCCGCCGGGCAGGTCGATCTCATCCGTTCCCGGGTGCCCGTTCGCCGCGATCACGGCCTCCCTGAGCGAGCAATCCCACTGCTGGCAGCCGCCCGGGGTGGGATCGTCCGTCCGGCTCACCGTGTAGGTGTCGGCGAAGGCCGGGGTAGCGAACACAGGCATCGCCAGGCAGACGGCCACCAGTGGCAAGCAGGCGAGAATTCTCTGCCCCGCTGCTGTTTTTGATTTCATCCACACCATTGGTTGGTCCTTTCGTTTCTTTGAGCTCAAGCGTCAATCCGGTCCGGGCCAGCACCTGGACGTCCCGCAGACTTCTGGCAGCCGGTTCGCCGGCACGCAACCCCCCGAAGATGAAGAGCAGGGACCGCACGACGAACGGTCCCTGCTCGACAACCATCTTCCTGCTCTCCTACTGGTTAGCGCAGAGAACCACCACGTTGAAGTTGTCCGCCTGACCATTCTTGTTTATCCGTACCGACCAAGAGTTCGTGGTACCCGGTGTCGGGAAGCTCTCAAGAAGGGTCGAGGTGGCGTTGATGTTAGCCGGACCTCCGGAGAGGAGGATGTCTCCGGGATCACACGCTTCGTTGGCGACGAAGGTGCCGTCGCCGATCTGCGTTCCCGGGCCTATCGCACTCTCCGTTTTGTAGATGTCGTTCCTCACGAAAGCATTCGTATTCGTCTGCACGAACGCACTGGAGTCCTGACCGTCGAGCTTGTCCGCGTTGAGATTCTTTACCTTCCTGCCAGAATTGACCGTCATAGGCGGCTTGCCGCTCTTCACGCGCAGGTTCAGCGCAGTACCATTG
This sequence comes from Rubrobacter sp. M3-4, assembly GCF_059772285.1. Lineage (NCBI taxonomy): Bacteria > Bacillati > Actinomycetota > Rubrobacteria > Rubrobacterales > Rubrobacteraceae > Rubrobacter > Rubrobacter sp. M3-4. The sequence continues at coordinate 233,233 of NZ_JCBAJP010000004.1, read as the reverse complement.
CCCTTGTTCGCAACGCCGAGCATCGGGCTCTTCGTCGAGCCGACGAGCGCGCTTATCTTGTTGACGCTGTTGACCTTGCCCAGGTTGAACGTGGCACCGATGCCTGTACCAGCCAGGGCCGCCGAAGCCATGCCCACAACCAGGGCAAGCATAACTGCCACGCCCAGAGCAAGGGCGGTTATCCGCCCTACCTGCAACACTTTGGAGAGCACGGTCTTTACCATCGTTTTCCTCCTTCCTTGAGGGCGGGTACCGCGAGCGTCCGTATCACGCGCCGCCGCGCTCGCCTCAATACGTCGACCCTTCTACCAACTAGAACGGTAGAGGGTGCCTCTTACCAGGCTCTTACCTGGGGTGTGTCAGGCGCAGGTATTTCTGGCCATTTTTCGTTTCACGCGGGTTCTGTCCGGCCACCCAGGCGGCTATCCCGGACCTGGCGGGTACGTCAAGCCTGCGGATGATCGCGGCGACGTGGTTGGCTACGGTGTTCTCGGAGATCCCGAGCTCCGAGGCGATCTGACGGTTCGCAAGGCCCTGGGCGACCAGGAGCGCCACCTCCCGCTGGCGGGGGGTGAGGAGAGCCTCCGAAGGAGCGGGCTCCTCCGCGGAGAGCCCGTACTCGATGGCCCGATCCGGGGACATGCTCCTCCCCTCGTCGTAAGCCGCCTCGAAGGTCGTATGGCCGAGAGCCCCCCGCACCGCGGCGATGTAGCCCTCGTAGTCGTAGTGCGTCCGGACGAGGGGGACGGGGGGATGGCCGATGGACTCCCCCAGGGCGCCCGCGGCCCCGAAGAGGCGCGCCGAACGAACGTGGCGCCCCTCCAGGGCAGCCACCCCGGCCAGCCCGAGCAGCCCGACCACGGTGCCGACCTTGTCCCCGAGGTCCCGCAGGAGCAGGACATCATCCCGGAAGATCCGGGCGGCATGCCCGGCGTCTCGCCGGGCGAGCGCGTTGAGACCCATGATCGTGAGGCACTGGGCGCAGCTGCGGAGGTCCCCCACCTCCCGGAACAGCGCGAGGCTCTCTCCGGTCCTGGCCAGAACCTGCGCGTGGTCCGCATCGAGCGTGGCGAGCATACCAAGCGTGAGCAACAGGTGAGCGGCGGCGCGGGGATCCTCCGTACGCTCGAGCAACCCCTCCGCCTCCACACGCAGCGTCTCCACCCGCCCGAGGTTGCCCAGGATCCCCGCGGCGTGCGCCAGGTAGTTGATCGCGAGCGCCTGTCCGACCTCATCGCCGAGCTCTCTGTAGATCCCTAGAGCCTCCTCGAGCATCCCCACCGCCCGGGAGTCGAGCTGGTAGACGGCGATGAACCCGGCTTCTACCAGCGCCCCGGCCCGCAAGGCGGCCGGAGGAGAGCACCCGGCGAGCCCCCTCTCCATCCACCGGCGCCCCTCACCCGGACCATGGGCGTCCCAGAAACGGTCCAGCGCGACCGCCATCCGCAGGCCCATCGCGGCACGCTCCGTGTCCCCCCCGTCCAGGCACCAGCCGAGGGCGGCCCGCAGGTTTCCGTACTCTCCTTCCAACCGCCCGAGCCATGCGGCCTGCCCCGCACCGATCAGCCCGGGCTCCGCCCTCTCGGCCAGGGCGAGGTAATAGCGGGCGTGTAGACCGCGTATCCGCTCCTCCTCCTCGCTCTCCCGGAGCTTCCCGGCGGCGTAGCGTCTCACCGGCTCGAGCATCCTGTAGCGGAGCGTGGCGTCGCGCAGCATAAGGACCAGCGAGCGGTCCACCAACCGCGGGAGCACCTCAAGTACCTCCGGCTCTCCACCCCCGCACGTCAGTTCCGCCGCCTCCAGCGGGAAGGGTCCGGCGAAGACCGAGAGCCGCCGGAACAGCGCCCGTTCATCCCCGTCGAGCATCTCGTGGCTCCAGTCCAGCGTCGCCCGCAGCGTGCGGTGGCGCGGGTCGGCGTCCCGGTCCATCCCGGAGGGGAGAATCTCGAGGCTCTGCTCGAGCCGCCCGGCGACCTTCTCCAGAGGGAGCGACCCCACCCGGGCGGCGGCGAGCTCGATGGCGAGCGGCAGGCCGTCGAGCCGACGGCAGATCTTCGCTACGGCGGGGGCGTTGTGCTGAGTTGGTTCGAAGGAGGTCAACCGGGAGCGAGCCCGTTCGACGAAGAGCTGTGCGGCCTCCGAGGTCATGAGCTCCCCCACGGTTACCTCCTCACCGGCAGAGGGTAGGGAGAGGGTGGGCACCGACCAGACAGTCTCTCCGGGGATACCCAGAGGTTCCCGGCTGGTCGCCAGAATCCTGGCCCGCGCCCCGGCACGCAGCAGGACATTCGACAGGCGGGCCGCCTCCTCCACCAGATGCTCGCAGTTGTCCAGCAGGATGAGGACGGCTTTCCCGCGCAGGTGTTCTTCGAGCAACCCTTCCACCGGACGGCCGGCCCGCTCCGACACGCCAAGCGCCGTCGCCACCGCCTGCACGACGAAAGCAGGGTGGGAGAGCGAGGCCAGCTCCACCATCCACACCCCATCCGGGTAGAGGGGAGCCACCCGCCCGGCCACCTCCAACGCGAGCCGCGTCTTACCCGAACCACCGGCCCCCGTCAGGGTCAGGAGGCGGCTCATCGCGAGGAGACGCTCGATCTCCCGCACTTCCGCCCCACGGCCGATGAAGCTGGTCAGGGAGGCCGGCAGGTTGTGCCGCACGGGAGCCGCACGATTCCCACCCTGCGATCTCCGGTGGCGGCCGTGCAGCAACGGAGCGGGTATCCCGCCGGACCTTATCCTCTCGTAGAGCAGCCGGGTCGTGGGCTCTGGAGACATACCGGGGCCCTCCGCGAGCACCCGCCTGAGCCGTTCATACTGGAGGAGCGCCTCACCGCGCCGTCCCTCCGCCGCGTACGCACGCATGAGCCCCGCGTGGGCCTCCTCCTCGTATGGCACCTCGCGGAGCACCAGTTCGAGCGCCTCGATCTGGTCGCCGTACTCCGCACGCTCCTCGTGCAGCGCAGCGAGTTCCATCAGCAGCTCGACCCGCAGCCGGCGCAGAGCATCCCGCCTCTCCTCCGTCCAGGCTTCGTAGCGGTCTTCCGGCAGGAGATCTCCCGCGTAGAGGTCGAGCGCCGGGCGGTAGGCGGCGGGCTCCCGGAGGCGGCGGGCGACGGCGGCAGCACCCTCGAACGCCTCGACATCGACCCGTAGCGAACCGTCCGGACACAGTGAGATCACCCCTCCTCGCAACTGCAGGTACCGGGAAGATCGCTCCCCGGCGCTCCCGAGCGCCCGGCGGGCGAAGTACAGTGCGCGGTGGAAGTTGTTGGCCTGGGATCTCACGTCAAATTCCGTCCAGAGGACCTCCGTCACCTGATCCCGGTGCAGCCGGTGCCTCGACGCGAGCGCGAGCAGCTTGACGAGGTTCGCCGCCTTGCGCAGCCGCCAGGCCCCGTCATCGACGGGCTGCCCACCGACGGCGACTTCGAACCCGCCGAGAAGCCGGATCAGGATGGGCGCCTCGTTACCGGCTCCCTCCCCCGGCCGATGGGGTTGGAGGACCATGCACACCCCTTTTCGCGCGACAAGTGCATCATATATCCCTGCCGGATCAGGCGCCTCCCCCATATGGCATATTCTTCTTCCTCGCCGGGCGCCTCCTACACTTTCACCGCTTGAGGCTGTATCCTCCTGAAGAAGTGCGATCACGAACGACAGCCATCCGTAAGGGGTGAGCGGGTGAGCGCAGGGGGCTCACCGCACCCGCCGGAGAAGCTCTACGAGGGCTACATCTTCGACCTCGACGGGACGATCTACCTCGGCGACGAGCTGCTCCCGGGGGCAAAGGAGCTGGTCGAGAGGCTCAGGGAGCTCGGGAGGCGCCTCGTCTTCCTCTCGAACAACCCCACCAGGGACCCGGCGATGTACGCCGGGAAGCTCACCCGCCTCGGGCTGCCGACGCCGGAGCGTGAGATAGTGAACACCGTCGTGACCATGACCCGCTGGCTGGTCGAGAACCGCCCCGGAGCGGCCGTCTTCCCCATAGCCGAGGAGCCGCTCCGGCGGGCGCTGCGCGAAGCCGGGGTGCACCTCTCCGAGAACCCCGAAGAGATAGAGGTCGTCGTCGCCTCCTACGACCGCACCTTCGACTACCGCAAGCTCAGGATAGCCTTCGACGCGATCTGGTACCACGGTCGGGCGGAGCTCGTCACCACCAACCCTGACCGCTACTGTCCATTGCCGGGAGGGAGGGGCGAGCCGGACGCCGCGGCCATCGTCGCCGCGATAGAGGCGTCGACCGGGGCCAGGTGTACGCTGAACGCGGGCAAGCCTTCGAGGGTGATGCTCGAGGCCGCGCTCGACGCCCTGGGGCTCGAGCAGGGAGAATGCCTGGTGGTCGGGGACCGGCTCTACACCGACATAAAGATGGCCACCGACGCGGGCATGGACTCCGCCCTCGTCCTGACCGGCGACAGCGGCATCGAGGACGTGCAGCGGGCGCCGGAACACGAACGCCCGACCTACGTCCTCGACAGGATAGACCGGCTGCTCCCCGGTGGCTGACCGCCCGGGCGTGATGCAGGACGGGGATGGACCCCACAAGGCAGGGAGCGCTTCGGATGGCGAAACGGCGGCAGAAGGGAGGAAAGAGAGAATGATCGCGGCGGTCTTCGAAGGACCGGGCAGGCTCGAAGTCAAAGAGGTGGAGAACCCCGAGATAGGCCCCGACGAGGTACTGCTCGAGGTGGGGGCCAACACCGTGTGCGGGACGGACGTGAGGATCCTGCGCGGCGAGAAGAAGCGAGGCGTCAAGCCCGGCACGGTGATAGGGCACGAGATCGCAGGCCGCATAGCGCGCGTCGGGAGGAACGTCAGGGGCTACGAGGAGGGGCAGCCCGCCGCCCTCGCCCCGGTGATCTCCTGCGGCCGCTGCGCCTGCTGCAGGCGGGGGATGGAGAACGCCTGCCTCTCGCCGCGCATCTTCGGCTACGACACCGACGGCGGGCTCGCCGAGTACGTGCGCATCCCGGCCGAGGCCGTCGCCGCAGGCAACCTCTTCCCCGCGAGCGCGGACGTCCCTCCGGAGCACCTCTCGCTCGCCGAACCCCTCGCCTGCTGCGTGAACGGGCACCGCCGCTCGCGGATAGGCGTGGACGACGTCGTCGTCATCCTCGGCAGCGGTCCGATCGGCATGCTCCACCTGCAGCTCGCCCTCCTCGCCGGGGCACGCACCGTCATCGTCAGCGAACCCTCCGAAGCCCGCCGCCGCTTCGCCGCCGACCTCGGGGCGCACGTCACCGTGGACCCGACCAGGGAAGAGCTCGAAGAGGTGGTCTCGCAGGCGACCGACGGCTTCGGGGCGGACTCGGTGATCGTCTGCATCGGCATCCCCGAGCTGGTGAACGACGCGCTGCGCCTCGCGCGGCCCGGAGGGAGGGTCAACGTCTTCGCCGGGCTCGCCGGCAGGGGGCTCTCGGAGGTCGAGGCGAACCTGATCCACTACAACGAGCTCGAGGTCACCGGCTCTTCCAACTCCCGGCGGGTGGACTTCGAGAGCGCGCTGCGCCTGATCGAGAGCGGTCGGGTGCGGGTCGACGGGATGGTGACCCACCGCTTCCCGCTCGCGGAGGCGAAGGAGGCCATAGAGAAATCCGCGAGCGGTGAGGGGATAAAGGTCGCCGTCGTGCCGTAGAATGCCGGGGACGAACCTGAAGAAGGAGGGGCTGAAACCTTGGGCGTTCTGATCGGTGTTGACGTCGGCACCGGCGGCGTGCGGGCGCTGGCGGTGGATGCGGACTCCGGAGAGGTGGTGGCCGAGGCGGGTTCCGGCTACCCGCTCGCGAGCCCCCGTCCCGGATGGAGCGAGCAAGACCCTGGGGACTGGTGGCACGCGACCACAGATGCGCTGCGTGCCCTCGCCGCGCGGGTCGAGGACGAGATCCTGGGGATCGGGCTAACCGGCCAGATGCACGGCTCGGTGTTTCTGGACGGCGCCGACCACGTCATCCGTCCCGCCCTGCTGTGGAACGACCAGAGAACCGCGAGACAATGCCGCGAGATCTCAGAGCGCGTCGGGGTGGAGCGGCTCATCGCGATCTCAGGCAACCCCGCCCTCACCGGCTTTCAGGCCCCGAAGATCCTCTGGTTGCGTGAGGAGGAGCCGGAGAACTACGCGAGGCTCTCCCGCATCCTGCTGCCCAAGGATTACATCCGGCTCATGCTCACCGGCGAGTACGCGACCGACGCCTCCGACGCCTCAGGAACCCTGCTTCTGGACGTGAAGCGGCGCGACTGGTCGCCAGAGATCCTCGACGCCCTCGAGATAGATCGCTCCTGGCTCCCGGAGGTCTTCGAGGGCCCGGAGAAGACCGGCACGCTGCGGAGGGAAGCCGCGGAGCAGACGAACCTCCCCGCCGGCATCCCCGTCGCCGCCGGGGGCGGGGACAACGCGGCCGCGGCCGTCGGGGTCGGGGTGGTGCGCGAGGGCATCCTGAGCTCGTCGGTCGGGACGAGCGGGGTCCTCTTCGCCCACACCGGCACCTTCACACCCGACCCGTCCGGGCGGGTGCACGCCTTCTGCCACGCCGTCCCCGGGGCCTACCACCTGATGGGCGTGACCCTCTCCGCGGGAGGCTCGCTCTCCTGGTGGAGGGAAAAGCTGGGCAGGGACTTCGACGAGCTCGTCGAGGCCGCATCGGGGGTGGAGCCCGGCGCCGAGGGGCTCCTGTTCCTGCCCTACCTCTCCGGCGAGAGAACCCCGCACCTCGACCCGGGGGCGCGCGGGGCCTTCGTCGGGCTCACGATCCGCCACGGCGTGGAGCACATGACCCGGGCGCTGATGGAGGGGGTCGTCTTCAGCCTGCGGGACTCGCTGGAGATCCTGCGCTCCCTCGGGGTGGGGGTGGAAGAGATCCGGGCGACCGGCGGTGGGGCGCGCAGCCCGCTGTGGAGGAGCCTGCAAGCGGACATCTACGAGGAAGAGATCGTACGCACCACCTCAGACGAAGGTCCGGCATATGGGGCCGCGCTCCTGGCCGGGGTGGCCTCCGGGGTCTACGGGGACGTCGCGGAGGCCGTCTCACGCGTGAGGCTGCGCGGGGAGGTCACACGTCCCGATCCGGAGCGGGCGAGGCTCTACACGGAGTACTACCGGATCTACCGCACCCTCTACGAGGCGAACCGGGAGGCGATGCACGCCCTCACGCAGCTCGCGGGAGGCGGCTGAGAGCTTCGTCGGCGGCTCCCTCTCTGCTAACATCGGGCGCATGGCAGCCATCCTGAGATCGGTGCTCTCGATGTCGGCCGCGACGGCCCTCTCGCGCATCACCGGCTACGTGAGGACGTTCACCCAGGCCGCGGTCGTCGGGAGCGGCACGGTCGTCGCGGAGGCCTACACCTACTCCAACTCGCTGCCGAACCAGATCTACGAGCTGTTCATGGGCGGGATACTCTCCTCCATCTTCATCCCGCTCCTGGTCGAGCGGCTCTCGCGCCACGGGGAGCGCGACGCCCGGCTGCTGGCGAACGCCCTCGCCACGCTGGTCGTCCCCTTCCTGGCGCTCATCACCCTGCTCGGGATCGTCTTCGCCCCCGCGCTCGTCGGCTTCATAACCGACTGGAAGGCGTCCAGCTCCCTCTCCCCCGCCGAGGCAGAGAGGACGACGGAGCTCGCGGTGCTCCTCTTCCGGGTCTTCGCCGCCCAGATCTTCTTCTACGGCGTCGCGGCGCTCGAGATGGGCATCCTCAACGCCCACCGGCGCTTCTTCCTCCCGGCGTTCACCCCGGTCCTGAACAACCTGATCGTCATCGCCTCCTTCGGGGGCTACGCTCTGCTCTCCGGAGCACACCCCTCCCTCGCGCTGCGGGTGCTCGCCTTCGGGACCACGCTCGGGGTGGCGGCGATGGCGCTCGCGATGCTCCCGGCCGTCCTGCGGCTCGGCTACCGCCCGCGCCTGGTGTTCGGTCATCCCTCGCTCGCGCCCGCCGCCAGGCTCGCCGGGCCGATGCTCGTCTTCGTCGTCTGCTCGGTGGGGGTGCAGGTCGCGGCGAACTACTTCGGGTCGGCGGCGGGCGGCGTCTCGGACCTCTGGTACGCGTTCATGATCTTCCAGCTCCCCTACGGCATCTTCACCGTCTCCATGGCGACCGCCCTGATGCCCGAGCTCTCCGAGAGCTACGCCCGCCGGGACGCGGCGTCGTTCCGCTCCACCCTCTCCTTCGGCCTGAGGACGATGACCTTCGTCCTCGCTCCGGCCGCGGTAGGAATGATCGCGCTCTCCCGCCCCATCGTCGGCTTGCTCTACGAACACGGCAACTTCACCGGCCGGGATACGCTCTCGGTCTCGGTTTTGCTCGCCGCGTACGCGGTCGGGCTGCTCGGTTACGCAGCCTACTTCGTGCTCGTCCGCTCGTTCTACTCGCGGCAGAACACCCGCGCTCCGGCGACCCTCAACGCCGGGCTCCTCGTCCTGTACGTCGTGCTCGGACACCTCCTACTGAGGTGGCTCGGGCTCGTCGGGGTCGCGCTGGCCTTCTCTATCTCCTACACCATCCTGGCCCTCGCCCTGCTCCTGGCGATGCGCCGGGTACTGAAACGCCTGGGCGGCAGGGGGATGCTGCGCTCCTTCTCGCGCATCGTCCTCTCCGCGGCGGGCATGTACGTCACGGCCCGCGCGGGGCTCGCCCTGACCGGGCCGGGCCCGGGGCTCCTCGGGCACGCCGCCGTCCTCGTCGGGGTCGGCGGCGTCTCGCTCGCCGTCTACCTGGCGGTGGCGGCCCTGCTCCGGACCGAGGAGCTGGGCTACGCCCTCTCGCTCCTCCGGAGAAAGGCTGCGGCAGGGAAGGGCTAGGAAGCCCTTCCCTGCCGCTCGCGCACCGCGCGGACCATCTCCTCCGGGGAACGGTCGGTCTCGTCGCGGCGCTCGTCCATCTTCACCACCGTGTAGACCCTCCGCGCCCCGGCCTCGAAGACCGCCTCCTGCGCCCGGTCCAGCGCCCGGTAGAACTCCTCCCGGCTCTCTGCCTCGACGGTCGTGCCCATCGCCTCCAGCGTGCACCTGAGCCCGGAGGACTCGAAGGCGCTCACCGCGGCGGCGACGTACTCGCTCACGCCGGTCTTTTCGGTCCCGACCGGGACCACGCTCACCTCGGCTATGATCATCTTTCTCTCCTCTTCAGTCCCACTCGGGCGCGAGCCCGGCCGGGCTGGTGATCCGCCCGTCGGGACGGGCGAGGGACGAGATCCTCTCCATCTCCTCCTGGGAGAGCTCGAAGTCGAAGATGTCGAAGTTCTCCTCGGCCCGCCCCGGGTTCGCGGTCTTCGGGATGGCGACGACCCCCTCCTGCTGGATCAACCACCGCAGCGCCACCTGCCCCGGGCTCTTGCCGTGGGAGCTTCCGATCTCGCGCAGCGTCTCGTCCTCCTGCACCCGCCCCTTCGCGAGCGGGCTGTAGGCCGTGAGCGCCATCCCCTCGGAGCGCAGCTTCCCGAGCAGCTTCGACTGGTCCAGATACGGATGGTACTCGACCTGGTCGGTGACGAGCGGCGCCTCGCTCAGGGAGACGGCCCGCTCGACGAGCTTCGTCGTGAAGTTGCTGACCCCGATGTGCCGCGTCTTCCCCGCGGATCGCACCTCGTTCAGGGCCCCGATCGTCTCCTCGAGCGGCACCTCGGGGTTGGGCCAGTGCAGGAGCAGGAGGTCCACGTACTCCGTGCGCAATCTCCGGAGGCTCTCGTCCACCGAGTTCAGCAGGTCGTCGTGCCTGAAGCGGTCCGGCCAGACCTTGGTGGTGAGGAAGACCTCCTCCCTGCCGACCCCCGAAGATTCCAGCGCCCGGCCGACACCGGCCTCGTTGCCGTACATCTGCGCGGTGTCGACGTGCCTGTAGCCGACGCCGAGCGCGTGCAAGACCATCCGTTCGGCATCCCCTTCCGGGAGCCGGTAGGTTCCGAAACCGAGGATAGGTATCTCCGCTCCGTTCGCCTTTACCTTCTGCATACCGCTCGAAAACCTCCCATCAGATATCACCGGTCGGCGTCCCACGATCTCTTACCCGCAGAACCCGGGCGGATAACAGGAGTCTCGGAGCGAGGGGTGAACGAAGATACCGGGAGAAGCGGGCCTGGCAGGATTCGAACCTGCGACACACGGCCCCGGAAACCGTTGCTCTATCCCCTGAGCTACAGGCCCACGAACCAGCTAGATATGCTATCAGGAGAGCCTTTCTTCTTCAATCGCTTTGTTAAGCGGCCGCTAAACGGGTAAACTAGCCCGGATCGGGTCATGTACGCGGTGATCTCGGACATCCACGCCAACCTGGAGGCGCTCGAGGCCGTGCTGGACGACATGCCCGAGGGTGTGGAGCGGGTCTTCTGCCTCGGGGACGTCATAGGCTACGGGGCGAGCCCCAACGAGTGCTGCGACATCGTGCGCGAGGCCGGGATGCCGCTCATCACCGGCAACCACGACCTCGCGGTGACCGATCTGAGCACGGACCTCGCCTGGTTCAACCCGGTCGCGGCCGCGGCGGTGATCTGGACCCGGGGCCAGCTGAGGAAAGACAACGCCGCCTTCCTCCTTTCGCGGCCGAGGACGATGCGGCACCACGACGCCATGTTCGTGCACGGTTCGATACGCGACCCCGACGAGTACATCCTAAACGGCGTCACCGCGAGCGAGAACCTGGAGATACTGCGCCGGGACCACCCGGAGGTGGAGGTGTGCTTCTTCGGCCACACCCACGTCAAGGCGATAGCCCCGGCCCCGAACGGATCCGTCTCCGGCGAGAAGTGGCTGGACCTGGGATCGCACGGTCCCTATCTGGTCAACCCGGGCTCCGTCGGCCAGCCGCGCGACGGGGACACCTTCGCCTCGTACGTGCTCGTGGAGGAGGGGGAGGGAGGTCCGTGCGTCACCTACCGGTTCGTCGAGTACGACATCGAGGGCGCGCAGGAGAGGATCCGCAGGGCCGGGCTCCCGGAGGTGCTGGCGGAGAGGCTCGCCGTCGGCCGTTAGGGCAGGATGGGTGAGGACCGCTTCATCAAACTGTTCACCGTGGAGGAGGCGAACGGGCTCCTGCCCCGGCTCAGGGAGCTCTTCGCCGAGGTCGCAAGACACCGGGACGCGATGCGCGACAGGAACCTCCAGGTGGAGGAGGTGATGGAGAACGCCCCAGCCGACAGCGGGAGCAGGGCCGCCTCGGAGTACCTGGCGGAGGCCCACGGGCTCTACAGGAGCATGGAGCGGATCCGGGAGCTGGGCGTCATGCTCAAGGACCTCGACGCGGGGATCATGGACTTCCCCTGCGAGCGAGGCGGGGAGCTGGTCTTCCTCTGCTGGCACCCCAGAGAGGAGAGCGTGCGCTACTGGCACGAGGTCGAGGATGGCTACCGGGGCCGCAGGCCCATCTCGGAGCTGTGAGGGTAGTCCTGCAGCGGGTCAGGGAGGCCTCGGTCTCGGTCGGCGGGGAGAAGGTCGCAGAGATCGGACGCGGCCTGCTCCTGCTGGTGGGGGTCGCCGAAGGGGACGGAGAACCCCAGGCCGACTGGCTCGCAGGGAAGATAGCGGGTCTGCGCATCTTCGGCGACGAGGCGGGAAAGATGAACCTGAGCGTGAAGGACACCGGCGGCGAGATCCTCGCCGTCTCCCAGTTCACCCTGCTCGCCGACACCAGCCGGGGCAAGAGGCCGAGCTTCGTGCGGGCGGCCCGGCCGGAGGAGGCAGAGCCGCTCTTCGAATACTTCTGCGAGAAGCTGCGTGAGGCCGGGGTGGGGACGGTGAAGAGAGGCGTCTTCGGCGCGGTGATGGAGGTCGCGCTCGTGAACGACGGTCCCGTCACCATAGTCCTCGACCGATGAGGAGAGCCGCCGGGCGGCGGCTCTCCTTCAGGTAAACCTACCTCCTGCACAGCCCCCCCGGAACGCTGGTGTTGCACCGGTTGCCGACGAACCGGTTGCCCGACCCAGAGCCATCCCAGAAGATATCCGGCCCGTTGCGCACTATCGTGTTGCCGACGACGGAGTTGTCCTTCGGCGGCGTCCCGCCGAGACCACGCACCACGACGACCCCACCCCTGACAATGCTCGAACCCGAGGCGACGTTGCCGGTGATCGAGTTGCCGGCGAGGCTCACGTCGTGCGCGCCGAGGATCGCGACGCCGACCCCGGAGATGTCCGGTATCTCCTCGTGCGCCGGACACGAGCGCGAGTTGTTCTGTACCTTATTGCCGACCATCCTGAACGCGCCGGCCGGTCCCGGCTCGTCGGCCAGGAAGAGCGCACCCAGGCAGTTGTCGTGGAAATCGTTGCCCGCGATCCTGCCGTGGGTGGCGTTGCGGACCAGGATACCGAACTCGTTGCCGTAGGAATCGTTGCCCACCACCGTCGCGTTCGCGTGCGGCGAGTCGCCGACGTAGAGCCCGGCCTCCCCGGTGGAGCCGCTCGTGGTGTTGGAGATCATCCGCGTCCCGGTCGAGTCGAACGCCGCGATGCCGTACTCGCCGTTGTCCACGGCGCGGTTGTGCATGAACGTGGCGTCCCTGGCGCCGAGGGCGAAGATCCCGAACTCATCGAAGTCGCGGACCGTGAAACCAAAGATGCCGACGCCGCTCACGTAGCCCGCGACCTGTCCGGTAGCGGGGTTCACGTCCCCGAGGACGCAGAGACCTACGGAGCCGCACGGACCCGGCCTGGCGGGCGGTCTTATCACGGCGTGCCGACCCAACAGCCGCAACCCATCCTTGCGGATCACCACGCTCTCGCGGTGGGTGCCGCGTACGATGATGGTCGTGCCCGGCCGGGCGTGGTTTACCGCAGCCTGTATCGACTGCCCGGGACCGACGAACACCGTCCCGGAACGGGCCGGGCTCTTCGCCAGCACGACGCCCGCCACGGCGGCGGACGCCAGCAATACGGCGAAGATCGAGGCGACGAGAAGTTTTATACGAACCCTCATGACTCCTTCCTTCTCCCGTAGTCAGCAGCCGGAGATACGAGCCCAACGACAGCCTCCCTCACCTCCTTCCACCCGAAGCCTTTCTCCGGCCTTCCTGCAACCGATGTTGCAGGAGGTACGGGCGCGGCACATCCCCCATATGGTCTATTTTTTACAAACTTCCGTCGAGACGGTGCCCTCGACGTAGAGGGTGGCCGGTCGGGTGTACCCTTCGCGCAGGATACGCTGGCGGAGGGCTTCGATCCGCCCGGGGTGAGAGCGGGCGAGGGCCGGGTAGGGGCCGGCGGGATCGCAGAGCTCCCGCAGGACGAGCTTCTCGAGGTGCCGGATGCGGAAAGGCGGCGAGATCCGCCAGCGAACGCGCGCGAGGACGGCCTCGTGCAGCGAGATCAGACGCCCGGGCGGGCCGATGCCGTAGAGCACGGCGCCCGAGCGCTCGCGGGCGGCGAGGCGCTGGAGGTTCTCGTCCTCGAGCTGCGTCGCGGGCACTTTGTCCACGAAATCGCTCGTCGCGACCCGCCCGCCGGGGCGCGTCACGCGGGCGAGGGCGCGGAGGGCCTCGCTGGCCGGTCTTCTCCCCACGTCGAGCTCGTGGAAGAGCCCGGCGGAGTAGACGAGGTCGAAGGTCTCTCCGGCGAAGGGCGGGTCGAAGACGTCCCCACGGACGAGGCGCACGGGGCAGGGGACTTCCGCCTGCGGGAGCAGGGTACGGGCCGCCTCGATCCTCTCCGGGTCCGCCTCGAGCGCGGTGAGGCTCCCGCCGGATCCGACGCGCCGGGCGAGGCCTTCGATCCAGAGCGGGGATGCCCCTCCCGCGTAGAGGACGCGGAAACCCCCGACGTCCCCGAGCAGGTCCAGCTCGCGGTCGCAGAAAGAGATCAGGTCGCACTCCAGCTCGTCGCGCTCGTCCGGGGAGAGCGGGTCACCTTTGTATAATCTCTGCGGCATGAAGGTGATTGTCGCAAGGGATCTCGTAAAGTACCACGGCGGCGAGGTGAAGGTCCTCTCCGGGGCCTCCCTCGCCGTGGAGTCCGGGGAGAAGGTCGGCCTCGTCGGGCGCAACGGCGCCGGCAAGACGACGCTCCTGAACATCCTCGGCGGCCGGGAGGAGCCCGACGCGGGGAGCGTCGAGCTCGTCGGCGGGGCCGTCGTGGGGATGACCCCGCAACAGCTCTACGCCGGCGAGCGCGGGCGAAGGCCCGTCGAGGAAGAGATGCTCTCGGCCTTCGAGCCCCTGATCCGCCGCGAAGAAGAGCTCGCGGAGCTGGAGCGTTTGATCTCCGAAGCCCCCTCCGAGGCCCTGCTCGAGCGCTACGGACGACTGCAGGCCGAGTTCGAGCGCGACGGGGGCTACGAGTACCGGGCGCGGGCGGCCTCGGCGCTCTCCTCGCTCGGCTTCGAGCCGGAGGACTGGAAGCGCCCGGCCGGATCCTTCTCCGGTGGGGAGCAGAGCCGCATCGCCCTCGCACGCCTCCTGCTCTCCGAGCCGGATCTCATCCTGCTCGACGAGCCGACCAACCACCTCGACCTCGGGGCGATAGAGTGGCTCGAGGGGTTCATCAAGAACACCCGCTCGGCCGTGCTCGTCGTCTCCCACGACCGCTACTTCCTGGACAACGTCGTAACCTCCATCCTCGAGCTCGAGGACGGCAGGATCACGCGCTACACCGGCGGCTATTCGGAGTACGTCGCCCAGAAGCGGGCCCGAACCGAACAGCTCGCCCGCAAGGCCAGGGCCAACGAGGAGAGAAGGGCGCAGCTTGAGCGCTTCATCGAAAAGAACCGGGCCAAGGCCCGCAAGGCGAGCCAGGCCAAGAGCAAGCAGAAGCTCCTGGAGAGGATGGAGAAGATAGAGGTCCCCTCCACCCGCCAGAAGAAGGTCCATCTCGACCTCGGGGGCGAGAGGGTGCGCGCCGGACGCGTCGTCCTGGAGATGGAGGACGTGCGCTACCGGCACGAGGATGAACAGGAGATGCTCCTCGAAGAGATCGACCTCGTCGTCGAGCGCGGCGAGCGGGTGGCGCTCCTCGGCCCCAACGGGACCGGCAAGAGCACGATCATGCGCCTCGCCTCGGGCGAGCTCGAGCCGCTCTCGGGCACCGTACGCCTCGGGCACAACGTCATCCCGGCCTACCAGGACCAGCAGCTCGCCCGGCTCGACCCGGGGAAGACCGTGCTCGACGAGCTGCGGGACGCCACCGGCCTCGACCCTGCGGACGCCCGCGACCTGCTCGGCGCCTTCCTCTTCTCCGGCGACGACGTCTTCAGGAAGGTCGCGGTCCTCTCCGGCGGGCAGAAGAGCCTGCTCTCCCTCGCCGAGATCGTCGCGAGCGACGCCAACTTCCTGCTCCTCGACGAGCCGACCAACGACCTCGACATCCCCGCCCGCGAAGCCCTGGAGGAGGCGCTGCTCGACTACCGGGGGACGATCCTCTTCGTCTCGCACGACCGCTACTTCCTGCGCAGGATCGCGACCCGCATCGTCGAGCTCGAGGGCCGCACCCTCCGGAGCTACCCCGGCGGCTACGGTTACTACCTCTCCCACCGCCGCCTCGACGCGAAGGACTCCTCGAAGAAGACCCGACGGCGCCTGCGCCCGGGCATGGACCGGAAGCAGAACGTCCTCGCCACCCGGCTCGTCGCCGTCGAGGGCGAGATAGACGCAACCGAGCGCCGCATAAACCGCCTGGAGAAGGAGCTCGCCACATCAGAACTCTACTCCGACGGCGAGCGCTCGCGCCGGCTCGTTACCGAGCACCGCCAGCTCAAGAGCACGCTCGAAGGGCTCTACGCGGACTGGGAGGAGCTCATGGCCGAAGCCGAAGAGGCGGGGATATAAGCAAAAAGAAGTCGGGACGAGAGGATTTGAACCTCCGACCTCCTCGTCCCGAACGAGGCGCGCTACCAGGCTGCGCTACGTCCCGACTGAGCAGGTATTATACCAGCGAAAACCACCCTTTCAGCCTCAGACGGCGATGAACCCTCTATCCCGGCTGGCGTAGAGCTCGAGGGCCTCGGTCATCGCCCGGGCGAGGGTCTCCGGGTAGGAAGGATCGCGGGCCATCTCCAGCTCCCTCGGGTTCGTGAGAAAGAGCGGCTCGACCATGACCGCCGGGATGTTCGTCTCGCGCAGGATGTCGTAGGAGCGGCCGAACTCCCCGATGTCGCAGGTGCCGAGGGCCCGGCAGATCCCGCGCTGGACGTAGGTCGCGGCCATCCTGCCCCGGTGGGAGCGGTAGCCCATCCGCTCGAAGTAGAACGTGGCCGTACCACGGGCCGAAGGGGTGTGGTGGTGGGCGTGGTGGATGGAGAGAACCATCTTCGCCCCCGAGGAATTCGCCAGATACGCCCGGTCCTCCGGGGAGACGTAGACGTCCTCGCTGCGGGTCAGGATCACCTCCCGCGCCGGGAGGATCCGGGCGAGCTCCCGCGCCACGGCCAGGTTCAGCTCCGCCTCCGAGAACCCGTCCGGGCACACGTACCCGGCATCCTCCCCGCCGTGGGCGGCGTCCACCACGATCGCGCCGTCGAACAGGTCGTCCGGGAAGTATCCGTCGTTCTTGTCGGGGATCTGGTAGGTACCGAGCGTCTGGCTCGAGTAGGTGTAGAGGACGCGGAAGACCTTCTCGTCCACCACACCGTCCACCTCGAGTCCGGCGTTTCTCTGGAAATCGAGCACGGCACGCGCCGTACGCTGGTCGAAGAGGCCGTTTACCGCCCCTGGATCGAAGCCCAGGTCGTTGAGCATCCGCTGCAGCTCGGCGACGTCCGCGCCCCTGAGGGGCGGCTGACGCAGATAGAGCAGACGGCTCCCAGGACGGTACCCCGCCTCCACGAGTTCCCGCCAGGTGATCCGGCCGACGACGCCGTCGGCCTCTATGCCCACCTCACGCTGGAAGGACTTGACCGCGAGCTCGGTCTCCTCCCGGAAGACCCCGTCTATGCCCCGGTCGCCGAGGTCATACCCGAGAGCGTTGAGCCGGGTCTGAAGGTCCACCACCTCCCGGCCCCGATCTCCCCTGCGTAGCACCTGCACGGCCCTGATCCAGCCTCCCCCCTGTAGCGAGCCGAAGAGCTCTCCGGACGGGAAAGGGGCCGGGCACCCCGGCGCGGAAGATGCCCGGCCCCCGGAAGACCGCCCGGAAGGGCGGCTCTTCGCCTTCTCTCAGTCCTCCACCACCCCGAGGATGTCGTCGGCATCCAGGATCATGTACTCCTCGCCGTCGAGTTTGATCTCGGTGCCGGAGTACTTGGCGAAGACGACCACGTCTCCCGGGTTGACCTTTACCCCGTCCTCGAACTCGCCGACGGCCACCACCTCGGCGGTCTGCGGCTTCTCCTTGGCCGTGTCGGGGAGCACGATGCCGGATTCGGTCTTCTCCTCGCGCTCGACGAGCTTGACCAGGGCACGCTCACCTAGCGGTTTGAACTTCATCTCTTACCTCCTTCTCCATCTGAGGCTTGCCACCCACGAAGGCCCGGGGAATCTGCGGCCTCCGGATTTCTCAAGCGGAAATTTTAGCCGCAGCGCCCGCGCTGTTCAATCGAGCCCGAGCTGCTCGGAGAGCTGCCGCTTGGGCAGCGCCCCTATGGCCTTCCTCGTCGCCCTGCCGTTCTCGAAGCGTATGATCGTCGGGATGCTCGAGACGTTGTAGCTCATGGCCGCATTCGGATTGTCGTCGACGTTCACCTTGACGAAGCGCACGTCGTCGCGGCTCTCGGAGAACTCTTCCAGCACCGGTGAGACGCGGCGGCAGGGCGCGCACCACGGGGCCCAGAAGTCCACTATTACCGGCTTGTCGCTCTTGAGGACCTCCTCTTCGAAGGTCGAATCGGTTATCTCCTTGACCGCCATGCTCTGCGTAACACCTCCTGTCTTTCGTCTCTCCTCGGGCGAGAGGATTCTAGCACGCCCCCCGAAGCCCCCTACCGCACACTGCCCGCCTCGAAGCTGCCGATGGCCTCGACGCGCACCTCATCGGCGAGCTCTTCGGCCCGACGCGGCTCGAAAACACCCGCCCCGAGGGTCTCCACGTTCGCAGCGGCACACCCGGCGGCCAGTTTTATAGCCTCGGTCTCCGGCAGCCTGCGGTGCAGAAGCCCGGCCAGGAGCCCGGCGAGATAGGCGTCCCCGCTGCCGATGGTCGAGAGCGCTTCGACCTTCGGAGCCCGGGCGCAGAGCACCGTCCCATCCATGAATCGGGCGTACGAGTAACCATCGGGCGAGGTTATGCACGCCGCTTGCGCTCCGAGTTCCGAGAGCCGGGTGAGCCCCCTGGGGAAGTCCTCTTCCTCTATGAAGTCGAAGCCGACCACGCTCTCCGCCTCCCCCTGGTTGGGGCTGACGAGCGCCGGGTTCGCCTTGAGCGCCGCCTGGAGGACCGTCGGCGTGGAGT
Source organism: Rubrobacter sp. M3-4 (assembly GCF_059772285.1). Taxonomy (NCBI): domain Bacteria; kingdom Bacillati; phylum Actinomycetota; class Rubrobacteria; order Rubrobacterales; family Rubrobacteraceae; genus Rubrobacter; species Rubrobacter sp. M3-4. The sequence goes on along the minus strand of NZ_JCBAJP010000004.1, from coordinate 214,938 downwards.
CCACGACCGTGTAGAGCCCCCGTTCCCTCGCCCGGTGCAGCAGATCCACGAGGTACCCGGCCTCCAGATCACGCGGCAGGCTCCCGGCGAAGACGACGGCCGTCGCGTACTCCATCAGGTGCTCGAAGCGTCGGACGAACTCCCGGGCCTCCTCGGGCTTTATCGAGGGGCCGTGCTCGTTTATCTCGGTCTGCGTGCCACCCGTCGGATCGATGAGCGCGGTGGAGGTGCGGGAGTTTCCGGCTATCTCGACCAGATCGAAGGGGATCGCCGCCTCGGAGAGCCCGTCGCGTATGGCGTCCCCGTTGCGCCCGCCGGCGAACCCGGTGACCAGCACCGGCACCCCGAGCCCCCTGAGTCCCCGCGCGACGTTTATACCTTTGCCGCCGGCGAGGGCTATCTCTTCCTGGGCCCTGTGCCGGTGTCCGAGCGTGAGGTTGGGCACGACGAGCGTGCGGTCCACAGCAGCATTCAAGTTCACGGTCAGGATCATGGCGCACCCGTACCCTTCGGTCTCTCTTCCAGAACAGGCCTCATCCCTATCCGAAGATCCCCCGAACTGTATACCATAACTTCTGCCACCAGTGCGCGGCGGCGTATCCGCGTCCGGCGACCAGTGGGCTCCTGCCCACGATCCTGCCGTCGACTTCGACCGTGACCTCGCCGAGCTTCTCACCCCTGCGCACCGCGTCCGGGAGCTTCTCGCGCACGTGCACCCTGCGTTCGATCCCGTCCCCTTCACCGACCGTGTAGGAGACGCTACGCCCGGCGAGAAGCTTCACCTTCTCGCCCCTGCGGTACGGAACCCCCACGCTGGCGTACTCCCGGCCAGCCCGCACGAGCACCCTGTGATCGTAGTGCGCGAAGGCGTAGTCGAGGAGGCTGGCCGCGTCCGGGAAACGCTCACCATCGTCGAGCAGCACGACCAGGTAGGACTCGTCGCCGCGCCGCGCCGCGGCGACGAGGCAATCACCGGCCTTCGGCGTGGTGCCGGTCTTGACGCCCTCGGCCCCCGGGTAATCGAAGAGGAGCCGGTTGGTGTTGACGAGCGGTATCTCCCTGCCCCCGACCCGCAACGTGGTGTAGCCCGTCCCGACGATCCGCCGAAAGAGCGGATGACGCCAGGCGACCCGGGTCATCTTCGCCAGGTCGCGGGCGCTGGTGTAGTGCCCTTCCTGGTCGAGGCCTATCGGGTTCTCGAAGTGGGTGTCGTGCAGCCCGATCCTCCCCGCCTCCTCGTTCATCTCGGCCACGAACCTCTTCGTGCTTCCTCCGCCGAGCGACTGGGCCAGCGCGTACGCGGCGTCATCGGCGGACGGGATGAGCGCGGCCTCCAGCAGTTCCCTCCGCGTCAACCTCTCCCCCACCGCGAGCCCGGCGTTGCTGTACGGGGCTCTCGCGTACGCGGCGGCTCGCCGGGAGACGGTCACCTTCCGGTCGAGATGACCCGCCCCGAGCGCGAGGATGGCGTCCATGATCTTGGTCGTGGAGGCCATCGGAAGCCTGAGGTTCTGGTCTTTGCCGGCGAGATAACGACCGCTCCGAAGATCGACGAGAACCCAGGCTTTCGCGTGCACCGCCGGCGGATGGACGGCGGCGTGCGCGACGGTCGCGCCCCCCACCAGGAAGACCACGGCCGCAAACACGGTGACGATCCACCTACAGGGCATATACCTCCCGAGCACCTCCCGCTCTCTCCGGGCCCCATGTCTCCCCGGCGGGCGACAAGGCCCCCGGCAGACAAGTATAATCGCGGCGTCATGCGCTGCTTCTCCGAGCCTTACATCCGCCCGGCATGAGACGCTTTCTCGCCGTCGTCATCGTGGTGATAGTCGTGGCAGCCATCTACAGGCTCTTCGCCGGTGCGGAGACGGCCACCGGCACGCTCACGCTGCCGCAACCGGCGCCGGACGCGGGGCAGAAGGCCCCGACCTTCACGGCGAAGAGCGTCTCGGGCCGGCCGTTCAGGCTCACCCGACGCGGCACCTACGTCCTGGTCTTCTGGGACTCGCTGGACGCTCAATCCTCGCAGGCCCGCCGGAGCTTCACCCGGCTCGCCCGCAGGTTCGACGGGACCAGGGTCACTTTCGCCGCGGTGTATATAGGAGACGCGCCCACCACCCACGACACGCCCTACACGGTCCTGACCGACGGTGGCGGCAGGCTCTCATCCATGTACAACGTCAAGCGGGTGCCGAGGCTGTTCCTGATCCACGACGGTAGAATAATCCTCGTGCAAAACGGATACTACGAGGAAAACACCCGAATACTCGCCCGCGACCTGAAGGAAATGACCTCCGGGAAAGACGCCAGGCCCCCGGAGAAACGCTGAAAAACGACGAGAGAGGGAGGTCGAAAGGAGATGTCGAGAGAGAGCGCGGTTCAGATCCTCGGTGCCATCGTCGCCATACTCACCATAGCGGTGACGATAGCCGCCCTGGTGGACATCTTCACCGCCTAGCGGATGCCCCTACCCCGCACGCACACCACCGGAGAGGAGATCCTCTCGCGCCCACCTCGCCGCTTCGCGTGCGGCATCTTTCCAGTCTAGATCAGGTCTCCCCTCGTAGGCGTAGAGTACGCCGCGGCTGCTGTTCACCAGCACGCCCGATCCCCTCTCGTCCAGCAGAGGAACGACCTCCCGCACACCTCCCCCCTGTGCACCGTACCCCGGGACCAGAAACAGGTGCTCCGGCAGAAGCTCGCGCACCCTCTTCCCGACCTCCGGCCGCGTAGCCCCGACGACGGCCCCGGCATCCGGGTGTCCCCCCTGATCTAACCCCAGCCTCTCCACCAGCCGGGCCGCAACCTCGAAGAGCGGGGGGTTCGTCGACGACTGTACGCCGGCGGCCGAGGGGTTGGAGGTCGCCACGAGCACGAACACACCGCCCCCGCGCCCGAGCTCCCGCACCTTCTCGAGAAACGGGACGACCGCATCCTCGCCCATGTACGGGTTCACCGTCACACACGAGGCGCCGTAGACCTCCAGGTGCGCCTCCGCGTAGGCCGCGGCCACCTCCCCTATGTCGCCGCGCTTGACGTCCGCTATGACCGGAAGCCCGAGCCCCCCCGAAGCTTCGATGAGCTCCCGGTAGACCCGCATGCCCTCCGGCCCGAGGCGCTCGTAGCAGGCGGCCTGCAGCTTGATCGCCGCCGCCTCCTCCGCCACCGCCTCCAGGACACCGAGACAGAATTCCCTCGTCCGCTCCACCTCGTCCTCCTCCAGAGAGCGAAGCGGAGCGGGTAGCCTGCCCGGCATGGGGTCGAGCCCTACGACGAGCGGGCTGCGCCTGCGCCGGGCGGACTCGGTCAGCGCTTCCAACGCACCACCGGGAGCGCGGCGGAGGCGCCTCCGGAATAATGCGCTACTTGATCGCCTCCTTGAGGGCGTTGCCGGCGGTGAACTTCGGTACCTTGGAGGCGGGGATGTTGATCTTCTGCTGCGTCTGCGGGTTCACCCCCTGCCGGGCAGCCCTCTCCTGCACGTAGAACTTGCCGAACCCGGTGATCTGGACCTCGGACCCCTTCTTGAGCTCGGAGGTGATCACCTCGGTGAAGGCGTCGAAGAACCTCTGGGCCTCGCTTCGAGAGCCGTTGGCCCGCTCTGCGATCTCCTGGATGAGCTGGGTCTTGTTCATCTCCCGGTCCTCCCTTTCCTCTTCGCTTCTCTTGCTACCATCGGCTACATCTTGCGGACTATACCAGAGAGGTATACCCGTCTCAAACCGCCATATCTACCCCGAGATCGCTCATCTTAAGCAGGGATTCGAAACGAAAACGCCCCAGGGTCGCCGCGGGGCGTTCCCTGCGGTCGAGCACCGCGACGATCTTCTCCACCTGGCAACCCAGCGCGCTCAGCTTCTCCGCCGCGGCGAGAGCCTGCGCCCCCGTGGTCACGACGTCCTCCAGCAGCACGACGTCCTCCCCCTCCCGCAGCCGGCCCTCGACCTCCCTGCCCGTCCCGTACTCCTTCCCGGAACGGCGGACGATTACGTAGGGAAGCCCGCTCTGCAGGGAAGCCGCCACTACCAGCGGCACGGCGCCGAGCTCCACCCCAGCGAGCCGCCGGACGCCGGGCGGGATTCGTCCGACGAGCCGTCGGGCGATCTCCCCGAGCAGCTCCGGGTCGGTGGAGAAGAGGTACTTGTCGACGTAGAATCGGCTCTTCTTGCCGCTGGAGAGCACGAATTCCCCCTCCAGCAGCGCGGCCTCCCGCACGCGCGCGGCGAGATCATCCATCCTCGTCCTCCGGACGACGCTCCAGCTCCCGCAGCGCCTCATCGAGCGGCCCGAAGTCCACTTCCTCGAGGACCCTGCCGACCTCTCGCTCGTTCCTCTCCAGCTCCCCGAGCCTCTCCTCTATCCCGCTCCCGACCTCCTCCAGGAGGCTCAGGGCGTGGTCCAGTATCCCGGAGACCTCCTCCGCGGGAGCCTCCTCGAGCCTGCCGGCGAGGCGCTCGAGACGGGAGACTTTCTCCTCGAGATCCTCGGTTCGCGTCTCTTCTCTATCCCGATCCATGACCTGAAAGACTATACAACACGCCCCCCGGACTATCCTCTCCCGCCTCTTCCGGCGGCCCGGGCGAAGAGCAAGCCGAGCAAGACGACCATCAAGAGAAGTCCGGCGAAAGGTACGAGCCCTCCGACAAGGATGCCGTATCCGGCCCGGAGCAGGAAGAAAGAGGCAACCCCCGCGAGAGCCACGAGCAGCGGGACGAGCGCCGCGAACAGGGAGAGTAGACCTCTCGGCCCCACCGTACGCTACCTGGTCACCCGGTCTATGGCCTTCACGAGGTCCGTGATGAGCTCCTCAGAGGCTCCCTCCCGGCCGGCCCGCTCCTCGACGAAGTCCTTGAGCAGGAGCGTGTTTATCCTGCGGATGGCAGAGAAGATGGCGTTGGTCTGCTGCACGATCTCCGCATAGGTCGCCTCCCCCTCCTCGACCATCTTCTCCACCCCTCGCACGTGCCCCTCGACGCTCTTCAGGCGCCGCAGCACCTCGGCCTTCGCCTCCTTCTGCATCCCCTATCCAGCCTCCTCCCGGCCGCCGATTTCAGCCAGAAGCTCCCTCACCACGGTCGCATCGTGGAACGGCACGTCCCCCTCGGGGAGATGCTGCACCCGCTCGTGCCCCTTGCCGGCCACCACGACGACGTCCCCCGGTCGGGCCGCCTCGAGCGCCCGGCGTATCGCCTCCCGACGGTCGAGCACGATCTCCGTCCGCCCCGGATCGGCCCCGGCCGCGACATCCTCGGCTATCTCACGCGGGTCCTCCGAGTAGGCGTCGTCGGTGGTGATCACGCTCCAGTCGGCGAGCCTGGAGGCGACCTCGCCCATGAGCGGCCGCTTCGCCCTGTCGCGCTCGCCCGCGGCCCCGAAGACGCAGATCACCCGTCCACGGGCCATCGGGCGCACCGTCCCGAGCAGCTCCTCCAGCCCCACCTCGGTGTGCGCGTAGTCCACGACGACCTCGAACCCGAGAGGATTCGGCACCCGCTCGAGCCTGCCCGGAACCTGGCGCATCCCTTCGAGCGCCCGCGCCACCGTCTCGAACCCGACCCCGATCTCGAGCGCAAAAGCCGCGGCCCCGGCCGCGTTGAGTACGTTGTAGCCGCCGGGGAGCGGGATCCGGAGCCTCCCCACCCCCCGTGGCCCGCGCAGCACGAACGAGCTCCCTCCGCCCTCCTCACGCACCTCCCCGACCCGGTAGTCGGCATCAGGATCCACCCCGAAGGTCTTCGACCCCTCGATCTCGGAGGCCAGACGCCGGCCCCAACCGTCCGAGACGCCGACGACCCTGGGCCCCTCAGCCCAGAAGAAGAGCTTGCGCTTGGTCCTGTAGTACTCCTCCATCGTGCCGTGCAGGTCGAGATGATCCCGGCTGAGGTTGGTGAAGATCGCACCGGAAAAACGCGTCCCCCAAACCCTCTTGAGCGCGATCCCGTGCGAGGAGACCTCCATGACGACCCGCCGGATCCCCCGCCGCACCATCTCCGCGAGCGTCCCCTGCACCTCCGGGGCCTCGGGCGTCGTGCGCCCGGAATAGGCCTCCTCCCCACCAACGAGCGTCCCCGCCGTCCCCATGAGCCCACAGGTGTCTTCCCCGAACCGGGCCGCGAGGATCTCGTACAGCATGTAGGAGGTCGTCGTCTTGCCGTTGGTCCCGGTTATGCCGTACACCTCGAGCCCGCGCGAAGGATCCCCGCAGACCGCACAGGCCAGAGCGGCGAGCGCCTCCCGCGCATCCGGCACCACCGCCACCGGGGCCCCCTCTACCGGCCGCTCCGCGACTACGAGCGCGGCCCCCCGCCTCAAAGCCTCCGGGACGAACCGCAGCCCATCCTGCTTGAAACCCGGCACCGCCACGAACGCATACCCCTCCCGCACCCGCCGGGAGTCGTGCGTCACCCCCTCCACACCCCGCACGCCCTCGGGTATACTCGTGCCCAGTATGCGGGCCAGACGTCCACTCTCCACGAACATCGCCGGTAGTTTAGCAGGAGCCCGGCCCGACATACCCACCCGACCCCGCGAAGTCCGACCTCTGGCCCGCGGGACAAAAATCGTCCGATGAGGTGACTGCACCGGTGCGCTGTGTTAACCTAATCGAGTTGTGTTACAGAAATGTAACAGCGATCCATGGATGCTTCTTCGGGCAGTCAAAGTGGCCGTGGCAGCCTGGCGGCCCCGAGACAGGAGAGGAGATGGATGACGACCGAGAACGCCACCATGCTGAATGAGAGGACCGACGAACTCCTAAGCCGCGGTAGGAGTCAAGGGTTCGTCAGCACGGAGGAGATCGCCGACTTACTCCACGAAGGCGACCTCTCGGCGTCCGAGGTCGAGGAGCTATACGCGACGCTCGAGGAGGAGTCGATAGCCGTAGTAGAGGGTGAGGACGACTCTCCCGAGGGTCGGGAGGCGGACATCAAAAGCCCCGACAACAACCCTGCGGCGCAGCTGGCGCAGGCGGTCGCCACGGGGGATTCGATCCGGATGTACCTGGCCGAGATAGGCCGGGTGCCGCTGCTCACCCACGCGGACGAGATAAGGCTTGCCAAAGGTATCGCGCGGGGCTGCAAAAAATCCAAGGACAAGCTGGTCGAGGCCAACCTCCGCCTCGTCGTCTCGATAGCGAAGAAGTACCGCAACCGGGGGGTCTCCTTCCTGGACCTCATCCAGGAGGGCAACCTCGGGCTCATCCGGGCGGCGGAGAAGTTCGACCACACCAAGGGCTACAAGTTCTCCACGTACGCGACCTGGTGGATCAGGCAGGCCATCACGCGGGCGATAGCGGACAAGGGCCGCACCATCCGCATCCCGGTGCACATGGTCGAGAAGGTCAACAAATACCACCGCACCCACCGCAGGATGACCCAGGCGCTGGGGCGCGAGCCCACCGACGAGGAGATAGCCCGGGAGCTCGGGGTGGAGGTCGAGGAGATCCTCCGGTTGCAGGAGATAAGCCAGAAGGCGATAAGCCTGGAGACCCCGGTGGGAGAAGAGGACTCCTCGGAGCTCGGCGACTTCCTCGAGGACCAGAGCTGCACGGCCCCCACCGACGCGGTCAGCGAGTCGCTCCTGAAGGCGCAGCTGCGCGAGGCCCTCAACGAGCTCCCGGAGCGGGAACGTCAGATCATCGAGCTGCGCTTCGGGATGAAGGACGACCGTCCGCGCACCCTGGAGGAGGTCGGCCGCGAGTTCGACATCACGCGCGAGCGGGTGCGTCAGATCCAGATGAAGACCCTCAACCTGCTGCGCGAGCAGCGCCGCACCCAGAACCTGCGTGAGTATCTCAGGTAGCGGCCCCGGGCTGCACGACTTCGTCTGCGAGATAGCTCGACAGGCGGGAGAGCTCCAGCTCTCCCGCTACGAGCGTCCGGGCGAGGTGCGGGAGAAGGCGCCCAGGGACGTAGTGACCGAGGTGGACCTCATGTGCGAGCGGCTCCTCGTCTCGCGCATCGAGGAGCGCTACCCGGAGGATGCCATCCTCTCGGAGGAACGCGGAGGTGAGGTTCCCGAGGAGGGACGCGGTTGGCTTTTGGACCCGCTCGACGGCACCGCCAACTTCTCCCGCGCCAACCCGCTGTTCTGTTGCTGCGTCTCGGTCGTCGAGGGAGGCCGGGTCACCCACACCGCCGTCGCCGTCCCGCTCCTCGGAAGGCTCTATCACGCAAGCCTCGGCGGGGGTGCATTCTGCGATGTCGGGGGCGAGAGGATGCGCCTCTCGGTCGGAGGAGCGGGCTCCCTGGAGTACGCCTTCGTCGGCGTCGACCTCTCCCTGCCGGTCAAGCGGGGGCCGTACAGGGACGGCCTGCAGAAGGTCCTCGACGCCTGCTGGCAGATAAGGGCCCTGGGTAGCGCCGGCATCCGAGGCGCCTGGCTCGCCGCCGGGCACCTCGACGCCTCGATCGGCACCCGCAACACCCTCTGGGACTACGCGCCGACCGCGCTGCTGGTCTCCGAGGCCGGGGGGAGGGCCACCGATCTGAGCGGCCGGCCCTGGACGCTGGGTTCGGATGGCCTTCTGGCGACCAACGGCCTGTTGCACGAGGAGATACTGGACACCCTGAACGCCTGAGAAGCGAGGGATAGGCCTTCGAGGAGGCTCCTTCCTAGTGTCCGAAGAGGTTGCCCCCGAAGATTCCGTTTTTGCCGAAGAGGCTGCCGCCCTGCAGGGAAGGGAAGGTCTGCTGCTGGGAAGGAGCGGGAACTCCCCCGCCCTGGGAAGGTGCAGCCACCGTTTTTTGCGGAGTCCGGGCGGGAGAAGGCGCCGCGCCGGAGCGCGAGGGGCTCGCCCCTCCCCCCGTCCGGGAAGCCGTCGACGAGGTAGTTCCTTTGCTCTCGCTCGTGGACCCGTGCTTCTTCGGCTTCCGGGGCGGGACGTAGGCGTGTCCGTTCTTCTTCACCTCGAGGTGGAAGGACGAACTCGGGGTGTCGAACGGGATGACCCGTGGGAACTGCCGCACGGCAACCTGCATGTAGCGTGACCAGATATCCAGCGGGAAGTTCTCGCCGTTCACCACCGAGAGCCCGTCTATGTTCACCATCGGCTTGCGCCTCTTGGGATAACCCACCCAGACGCTCGTGGAGAGCTGCGGGATGTACCCCACGTACCACGCGTCGACGAAGTTCTCGGTCGTCCCGGTCTTGCCCGCCGAGGGGCGTCCGATCTCGGCGTCGAGGTTGTGGTAGTAGCTCGGGGTACCCTTCTGCACGACCTTCTCGAGAACCTGCGTCACCGCTGCCGCCTCGTCGCGCGAGAGCGCCCGGTTACTCTTGGGCTTGTGGCGGTAGAGGACGACCTGACGGCCGTTCTCCTCGCGGGTGACCTTCTGGATGAGGTAGGGTTTCATGTGCACCCCATGGTTGGCGAGCGTCGAGTAGGCCGAGGCCATCTCGAGCGGCGTGACCCCGTAGGTGAGTCCGCCGATCGCCGCCGAGGGGTAGGTGTCGAGCTTGCTGGTTATCCCCATCTTATGCGCCATCGCGACTATGTTCTTCATTCCAACATCGAGCGCGAGCTGGACGAAGACCGTGTTGTCCGACTGCTCGGTGGCCTTCTCGATGGTTATGGGTCCGCGCTGGATGCCGCCGTAGTTCTCGACGTGGTAATAGGGTTGCTTCGATCCGGGGGGCATCGGGATGTCGAGGTTCTTGGAGACGTACATGGTCTTCGGGGAGATCCCCTGGTGGATCGCCGTGGCGAGGTCGAAGACCTTGAACGAGCTCCCCGGCTGCCGGTGCGCCTGGGTCGCTAGGTTGAACTTGACCTTGCTGTAGTCGCTGCCGCCGACCAGCGCCCGGACCGCGCCGGTCGACGGGTCGACGGAGACCAGCGCCGCCGAAGGGTCGCCGGCCGAAGGGTTCAGGGTCTCCTTCACCGCGTCGGTGGCCGCCTTCTGGAGGTTCTGATCCAGCGTGGTGTAGATCTTGAGCCCCCCGCCGTAGATCATCTTGTCCCCGAATCTCCTCGCGAGCTCCCGGCGCACGGCGTCGAGGAAGTACTGGTCGTCTTTTCTCGACTTGACCGTGCCCCGCCGGAGCTCTATGGGGGTCTTCACGGCCCTATCGTGCTGCTGTTTGGTTATGTAACCGTACTGCAGCATCTTGTCCAACACGACGTTGCGCCTCTTGAGGGCCTCTTTGGGGTGTATGTAGGGATCGTATGCGGTAGGGAGGTTTATGATGCCGGCGAGCAGAGCGGCCTGCGGGAGGGTGAGCTGGCTCGCGTGCTCGTCGAAGTAGGTGCGGGCGGCGGCCTCCGCCCCGTAGGCGTTCTCCCCGAAGTAGACGGTGTTGAGGTATTCCTCGAGGATCTCGTGCTTGGAGTGCTTCTTGTCGTACTGCCAGGCCAGCGCCGCCTCCTCTATCTTGCGCTGGAAGCTCGGCACGTACCGCTCCTTGGGGGAGATGTAGGTGTTCTTTATGAGCTGCTGGGTTATCGTCGAGCCGCCCTCCCTGATCGAGAGGGTGGCGATGTCCGTCTCGGCGGCCCGGGCGATGGCCTCGAAGTCCAGCCCGCCGTGCTCGTAGAAGCGGTGGTCCTCTATGGCGACGACGGCGCGCCTGAGGTGCGGGCTCATCCGGTCGAGCGGGACCACGTAGCGGTTCTGGGTACCATAGAGCTCGTCGACGACGTGCCCGTTCCTGTCGTAGACGGTGGAGGTCTGGGCGAGCTGGATGGATTTGTAGTCGCTCAGGCGCGGCAGGCTCTTCGCGACCCGGAAGTAGGTGTAGGCGAAGGCCGTGGTGAAGGCCGCCACCCCGAGCACGCAGGCGCAACAGAAGAGGACGACGAGCGTTCTGACCCTGCGCCAGAACCTGCCCCGCTCCTTCCTCCTGCGTCTGCGCCGCGTGAATCCGCCACCGAGCATGGGAGGGCTATTATACAGGAGAGGCAGAGGCGTCCCGAAAGAGAGGAAAGGAGCCCGCGATAGCCAGACCAGATCTTCCTCGAGAGATGTTCCCGGCCCTGAAATCCGGCGAGTTCGTCTACCTGAACTCGGGCGGCAGCGGCCCTCCGCCGTTCAGCGTGATCGAGGCCTCCCGCAGGGCGGAGGATCTCTGCTACGGGCCGGCCTACGCGGAGGGTTCGGGACTCTACGCCCGCCAGAGGGAATCGCTGGACGAGGCGCGCGAGGCCGCAGCCCGCCTTCTCGGGGCGAACCCGCAGGATATAGCCCTCACCCAGAGCACCACCCACGGGATCAACCTCGCCGTCCACTCGATGGACTGGTCGGAGAGCGACGAGGTGGTCTCGACCGCGACGGAGCATCCGGGGTGTCTGGTCCCGCTCTACCACCTCGGGTCCCGCTACGGGGTGAAGGTGAAGCTACTCTCCCCTCCGGTGACCGCGGAGAAGGTGGCGCGGGCCATCACGCCCCGCACCCGGCTCGTCGCGCTCTCGCACGTGGACTGGACCACCGGGGCGGTCTGGCCGCTCGAGGAGATCTGCGCCGCGGCGCGCGATCGCGGGGTGCCGACCGTCGTGGACGGCGCGCAGTCGGTCGGCAACATATCCGTCGACGCGCCGGCGACCGGGGCCGACATGTACGCCTTCACCGGACACAAGTGGCTGCTCGGCCCGGAGGGGATGGGCGGGCTCTACGTCCGTCCGGGCTGCAAGGCCTACAGTACGAACCTCGGCTACGCCTCGCTCGCCGGTCCCTTCGACTACGAGGGGCACTACGAACTGAGAGAGGACGCCCGCAGGTTCGAATCCTCGACGACGAGCCCGGCGCTGGCCGCGGGCTTCGCCCGGGCCGCGCGCGAGGCCGCCGACCGCGGAGAGGCGGGCCCGGAGGAGATCCGCCGCAGGGCCGGGCTCCTGGCTTCGATGCTGGACGAGATCCCGCGGGTGCACCTGCGCACCCCCACGCCTCCCCCCTCGGGGCTGGTGAGCTTCGAGGTCGAGGGCCTCACCGCGGAGGAGGTGAACGCCCGGCTGCTCGAACGGGGCTTCGTGCTCCGCTTCATCCCCGACCCGTACCCCTACGTGCGGGCGAGCGTGCACCTCTTCAACACCGAAGAGGAGCTGGAACGGCTCGCGAAGGCGGTATCCCGGCTCTAGGCGAGACGCCCCGTACCGGCCTGCCGCGCCTCCCGCAGCTTCAGTATCACATCGGCGGCGGAGCCCACGTCGGGGACCAGGTACTCGGGGCCGGCATCCCTCAGGACATCCTCGGAGAACGCACCCCAGCTCACCGCGATGCACCTCATCCGGGCGGCGTGCGCGGCGGCGACGTCGTGCGGTGAGTCGCCGACGTAGACGGCCCTCTCCGGCGGGACGCCGCCCAGGAGCTCGAGCCCCTTGAGGAGAGGGGCCGGATGAGGCTTGTGCTCGGCGGTGTCCTCCATCGTGACGAACCTGTCCGTCACCCCGCCGAGCGAGGGGATGGCTCTCAGGGCCATCTCCACCGAGGCCCGGCTCTTGGAGGTGACCACGGCCACCTTGAGCCCCGCGTCCTGCAGACGCGAGAGAGCCTCGACCACGCCGGGGAACTCCCGGATCAGAGCGTCGTGGTTGGCGATGTTGTCCCGGACGTAGACCTCGAGCAGCCGGTCGGCGAGGCGCTCCCGGTCCGGACGGCCATCGGCGACGGTCTCGACCAGAAGCTCCATCTGGCGCGGCAGGGGCTGGCCCACGTTCGCGAGCAGCACCTCCCGCGGCGGCTCCAGGCCCATCACCTCCCGCACCGCGTGGCGCATCGAGTGGTAGATCAACTCGGTCGTGTCCACGAGCGTCCCGTCGAAGTCGAAGAGGGCGGCTTCGATCACCTGCGGCTTCCTTTCCTCTCGCTTTCCGGCAAAAGAGCATCCAGGTTCCAGGCCGAGATCTTCTCTATGGTCGCCTCGTCGGTCAGCTGCAGGTGGACCGGGGTCACGCTGATCTTGCCGAGGCTTATGGCGGCGAAGTCGGTTCCCTCTTCGTCGTGGTAGCCGGGAGGGTGGTTGTAGATGTCGTAGGCCACCCGCCCCTGATCGTCCTCGACCCGGATCAGCTCGTCCTTGTAGAACCTGCGCCCCAGCCGCGTCACCTCGGCCCCCCTTATCTCTTCCGCCGGCAGGTTGGGTGCGTTCACGCTCAGGATGCGCCCCGGCGGCAGCCCCCGCAGCGCGACCTTCGCCAGGCGCGCCGTGAACGAGGCGACCGGCTCGAAGTGCAGCTCGTGCGGCTCGGAGCGAGGATCCTCCTCGGCGCTCTCGTGCCAGGGTCGCTCGGTGCACAGCGAGACCGCTATCCCGGGCACCCCGATCATGATCCCCTCGAAGGCAGCCGCTACCGTGCCGGAATACGTTATGTCGTCGCCCAGGTTCTCGCCGTGGTTTATCCCGGAGATCACGATATCCGGCCTGAAATCCATGAGCCCGAGGGCGACCAGCCGGACGCAGTCGACGGGGGTTCCGCTGCACGCGTAGCCGACCCTGCCGTCCGCCATCTCGCGCTCCTCTACCCTGAGCGAACGCCCGAAAGAGATCGCCCGGGCCACGCCGGAGCGGTTGCGGTCCGGCGCCACGGTGAGCACCTCCCCGATCTCCTCCAGCGCCCGGCGGGCCGCCAGGAGCCCCGGAGCGTCTATACCGTCGTCGTTGGTGAGAACTATACGCATATCAACCAGCTATTCTCTGCATCTCATACGAGCAAAACCTCTCCACGGGTGGAAGGACAACGATTCTACCACCCCACACTCTCAACCATCGCTTTACCCATGCTTGCTAGACAAGCGCATGAAATCAGGTTAGCATTTATCACCATGGGCGATATCAGGGTTGACAACAGGCGTATAGAGTCCGCAGACGCTGCTGAGTGGTTTAAGCATCGTTCATATGACTACCGGCAGTTCTCGGACCTGCAAGAGCTGGCAAAACGCAAACGTGAGCTAGGCCTGACGGTGAGCCTCGTCCTGCCCTCGCGCAACGTGGCCGACACCGTCGGCGGGATAATCGACGAGATCCACGCGGTCAACGAGGAGGCGTCCTCCTCGATCGTGGACCAGATAATGGTCGTGGACGCCGACTCTGAGGACGGAACGGCGGAAGTCGCCTCCCGCCACGGCGCAGAGGTCTACTCCGAGAACGAGCTGATGTCCTACCTGGGTGGAGCGCACGGCAAGGGGGACGCGATGTGGCGCTCGCTCGCCGTCGCGCGCGGGGATCTGGTTATGTACGTGGACGCGGACACCCGCGACTTCAAGCCGCAGTTCGTCTACGGCATCCTCGGGCCGATCCTTTTCGTCCCGCAGGTGCGCTACGTGAAGGCGGCCTACCGCCGGCCGTTCAGAAGCGGCGAGACCGTCGAGGAGGACGGCGGCGGGAGGGTGACCGAGCTCACTACCAAACCGCTCTTCAACCTGTTCTACCCGGAGCTAACGGGCTTCGTGCAGCCGCTCGCGGGCGAGTTCGTCGCGGACCGCGAGCTGTTCAACTCCATCCCGTTCCTCACCGGGTACGCGGTCGAGACCGGGATCATGATAGACGTCCTCAAACAGGTCGGGCTCGGGGCCATGGCGCAGGTGGACCTCGGTACCCGGCAGAACCGCCACCAGCCCCTGCGCGACCTCTCCCGGATGTCCTACGCCGTGCTGCGGGCCGTCGCCCGCAGGCTGCGCGAGGAGGGGCGCCTGGTGCAGCAGCAGGACCCGGGCCTGCCCGGTTCGCTCCTGCAGTTCTCCGACTACCTGCACGCGGTCGCGACCCCCGACGGTCTCAAACTTCAGGAGCACGTCGAGGAGCTAGTCGAACGCCCGCCGATGGCGAAGGTGCTGCGGGTCTAGACGAGCGCGAAGAAGAGAAGGATGAGGGGCCTTCCCGTTCCGGGAAGGCCCCTCATCGTCTTTCAGCCGACCTTCTGCCCGGCCTCCTCGCGCTCGTTGGCGGCGAGGACCTTCTCGACCATGTTCTGGGGGACCTCCTCGTAGTGGGAGAACTCGACGTGGAAGTTGGCCCGTCCGCCGCTGATCGAGCGGAGGTCCCTGGCGTAGGTACGCATCTCTATCTGCGGGACCTCGGCCTGGATGAGCTGGCGCTCGCCCCGCGGGTCCATCCCCATCGGACGCCCGCGCCGCCCGGAGAGGTCCCCCATGATGTCCCCGACGAGCTCGGTCGGGGCGAGGATCTCGACCTTGACGTAGGGCTCCAAGAGGACGGGACGGGCGTTCTCGACGGCGTTCTTGAACGCTATGGAACCGGCCATCTTGAACGCCATCTCCGAGGAGTCGACCGAGTGGTAGCTCCCGTCGTAGAGCCGGACGCGCACGTCGACGACCGGGTAACCGGCGATCGGTCCCTCGCGCATCGCCTCGAGCACCCCCTTCTCGACGGCGGGGATGAACTGCCGGGGGATGGCGCCGCCGACGATCTCGTCGACGAACTCGAAGCCCGCGCCGCGGGGCAGCGGGGAGATCTCGATGTGGCAGTCGCCGTACTGGCCCCGGCCGCCGGTCTGTTTCTTGTAGCGACCCTGCGCCTTCGAACTCGTGGAGATCGTCTCCTTGAGGGGCACCCTCGGCTCTTCGGCCTCGACCTCGACCCCGTAGCGGCGTCCTATGCGCTCGAGTGCTATCTCCACGTGCATCTGGGTGAGCCCGGAGAAGATGTCCTCCCCAGTGTCCTCCGACCGCTCGAGGCGGAGCGAGGGGTCCTCGTCGACGATCCGGCGGATCGCGTCGAAGACCTTCTCCTCCTCGCCGCGGGCCTTCGCCCGTACGGCGAACGCCGCCGTAGGCTCCGGCAGCTCGACCGCCGGGAAGCGCACCGGCGACTCAGGACGACAGAGGGTGTCGAAGGTGGCGGTGTCCTTCAGCTTGGCGACCGCGATGATGTCCCCGGCGACCGCCTCGTCCACCCCGACGCGTTCCTTGCCCACCAGGTGCGAGATCCCGCCGAGGCGTTCGTTCGACCCGGTGCGGGGGTTCACGAGCGCCTCATCCGAACGACAGCGCCCGCTCACCACCCGCATCACGCTCAGCCGCCCGGAGAACGGGTCGACGTAGGTTTTGAAGACGTAGGCGGCGAAGGGCCCCTCGGGGTCGCAGGAGAATTCGCGCCCCTCCTCGTCCACCCAGCGCGAGCGGTCGAGCGGGCTCGGTGCGCTCCCGGCGATCATGTCGAGCAGCCGGTCCACCCCGATCATGCGCTCCGCGCTCGCCGCCAGGACCGGGATGATGACACCGTCGGCGATCCCGCGCCTCAACCCCTCGAACATCTCCTCGGTCGAGAGCTCCTCCCCTTCGAGGTACTTCTCGAGCAGGCTGTCGTCGCTCTCGGCGATCGTCTCGAGGATCTGAAGCCGCGCCCGCTCGACCTCTTCCTCCATCCCCTCGGGGATACTCTGGCTCTGCCCGCCGTCCACGTAGGCCGTCTGGCTGAGCAGGCCGTAGACGCCGCGGAGATCCCCCTCGCGCCCGACGGGCAGGTTCATCGGTACGACGTGCTGGCCGAACCTCTCCCGGAGCCGCTCCAGCACCTCCCCGAAGTCGGTCCGCTCGCGGTCGAGGTGGTTGACCACGATGATGTGCGGGATGTCCTCCTTCTCGCCCCGCCGCCAGACGCGCTCGGTCACCACCTGGATCGGGTCCTGCGCGTGCACGACCAGGATGGCGCAGTCGGCCGCCCGCTGGGCGACGAACGCGTCCCCGATGAAACCCCCGTCGCCCGGGGTGTCGAGGACATTGACCTGGCGCCCCTTCCACTCGAGGGTGGCCATGTTCATGCCGAGGGTCATCCCGTGCTCGGACTCCTCCTCGGTGTGGTCGAGGACCCCTCTCGATACGGACCCCCTGCCGGATGCGAGCGAGATCATGCCCTCCGCCAGAGACGTCTTGCCGCTTCCCCGGTGTCCGATGAGGCAGACGTTGCGGATGGTCGATGGTTCTGGCGCCACAGCTCCTCCTTTCCAAAAGAGCCGAAATCCCCGTCCGGAACCTCCCGGACGGCTTGTGCTTAGAATAACCCAGCCGGAGCGACGGCGCAGAGAGAAGAAGGCGAAGGGGCCCGGTTTACCGGGCCCCTTCGCTCGTACCGCCAGCGTTCCGCCCTCAGACCACGAGCAGCATCGGGTTCTCCAGAAGACGCCTGACCTCGGCCATGTACTGCGCCCCCTCGGCCCCGTTGACGATG
This sequence comes from Rubrobacter sp. M3-4, assembly GCF_059772285.1. Classification (NCBI taxonomy): domain Bacteria; kingdom Bacillati; phylum Actinomycetota; class Rubrobacteria; order Rubrobacterales; family Rubrobacteraceae; genus Rubrobacter; species Rubrobacter sp. M3-4. The sequence continues at coordinate 197,817 of NZ_JCBAJP010000004.1, read as the reverse complement.
CGGTGGTCGGCGGAGAGCGTGAGCTTCATGGAGTCCACCGGCACGACGTTCCCCTCCTCGTCGAAGCCGGGGCGCCGGACGATGCTCGAGACCGCGACGATCGCGGCCTGCGGCGGGTTTATGATCGCCGAGAAGCTCTCCACCCCGAACATGCCCATGTTCGAGACGGTGAAGGTGCCGCCCTGGTACTCCTCGGGCCTGAGCTTCCCGTCACGCGCCCGGGAGGCGAGGTCCTTGGCCTCCGCGGAGATCGCAGAGAGGGTCTTGTTCGCCGCATCCCTTATGACCGGGGTGATGAGCCCGGACTCGAGCGCGACGGCCATCGCGAGGTCGACCCTCTCGTGCACCTCTATCCCGTCGCCGGTCCACAGTGCGTTGAGCATCGGGAACTTCCTCAGCGCCAGCGCGCACGCCTTCATCACGAAGTCGTTCACCGAGAGCTTTATCCCCTCGTCGGCGAGCCTCTCGTTGAGGTCGCGCCGCAGCTGTGCGAGCTCCCCGACGTCCGCCTCGATCGTCGCGTAGAAGTGGGGTATCTCGCGCTTGGCCTGCTGCATCCGCTCGCCGATGATCTTCTGCATCCGGCTCGGCTGCACGAGCTCGGTGCCCGGCTCGCCGGCAGGCTCCGGCGCCGGGGCCGGGCGTGGAGCGGCCTCCTCCCGCTCCTCAGCCGCCTCCGCTCCTCCCCTCTCCAGGGCCGCCCGCACGTCGCGCTCGACGATGCGCCCCTGGGGACCGGTGCCCTTTATCTTGGAGAGGTCGAGGTTGTTCTCACGCGCCAGGCGCCGCACGATCGGCGAGGCGCGGAAGTGCCCGTCGGTGCGCTGGGTGGACGGGGCGGGACGCTCCTCCTCGCGGGTGGCCGTGGCGGCCTCGGGGTCTCCACCCGATCCACCCTCTTCGGCCGGGGTCTCCTCCCGCTCCTCCCCGCCGCCGCGCTCGGGCACCTCCTCACCCTCGCCGGCGATGAAGGCTATCGCCTCGCCGACGGGGACGTCCTGCCCCTCCTCGGCGTAGAGCTCGGCCAGGGTACCCGAGTCCTCGGCCTCGAGCTCCATCGTGACCTTGTCGGTCTCGATCTCGGCTATCGGCTCCCCGGCCTCCACCTCGTCCCCCTGGCTCTTGAGCCAGCGGAGGAGGGTGCCTTCCTCCATGGCGTCGCCCATCTTGGGCATGATCACTTCCGGCAACTTACTTCTCCTCCATGTAGAGAGCCCACCGGGCGGCGTTCGCGACTTCCTTCTCGCTCGGGAAGGCCAGAAGCTCCAGGTTGCGCGCGTATGGTGCGGGGGTCTCGGCTCCGCTCACCCGTTCGACCGGCGCGTCGAGGTAGTCGAAGGCCTTCTCCTGGATGATCGCCGCGACCTCGCTCGCCACCCCGAACCAGCGCCACTGCTCCTCGACCGCCACGGCCCGGTGCGTCTTCTTCACCGACTCGACTATGGCATCCTCGTCGAAGGGGCGTAGCGAGCGGAGGTCTATCACCTCCGCGTCCACGCCATCCTCCTCTTCGAGCGTCTCGGCCGCCCGCAGGCACAGGTTGACCTGCCGCCCGTAGGCGATGAGCGTCACGTCCGAGCCCTCGCGGGCGATTCTGGCCTTGCCGAACGGCACGGCGTTGTCGCCCTCCTCGACCTCGCCCTTGGTCCCGTAGAGCGCTCCGGCCTCCAGGAAGATCACGCAGTTGTCGTCCCGGATGGCGGTGAGCATCATCCCCTTGGCGTCGTTCGGGGTCACCGGGGCGACGACCTTCAGACCCGGGAAGTGCCCGTAGAAGCTCTCCAGCGAGTGGGTGTGCTGGGCGGAGAGCTGGACGCCCCCTCCGTTGGGACCGCGGATCACGAGCGGCACCTTGACCTGCCCGCCGGAGAAGTAGCGCACCTTGGCGGCGTTCTGGATGATCTGGTCGGCCGCGAGGAACGAGAAGTTCCAGGTCATCATCTCGACCACGGGCCGCATCCCCATCATCGCCATCCCGACCGCCGCCCCGGTGAAGCCGTTCTCGGAGATGGGGGTGTCTATGACCCGCCGGGGACCGTACTTGTCGTAGAGCCCGTCGGTGATGAGGTGGGTCCCGCCGTAGACGCCGATGTCCTCGCCCATCAGGATGACGCTCTCGTCCCGGTCCATCTCGTGGACCATGGCCTCCCTGAGGGCCTCCCGGTAGGTCTTGGTCTCGGCCATCTACTCCTCCCCCTCCCCAGCGTAGACGTCGGTGTAGAGCTCCTCGGCGGGTGGCTCCTCGCTCTCTTCGGCGAACCTCACGGCCTCCTCCACCTCTCGTTTGGCCTCCTGCTTTATCTCCTCTATCCTCTCCTCGTCGAGATCACCCGAATCCAGCAGCCGCTTCTCGACCATGCCTATCGGGTCTCGCTCGCGCCACTTCTCGACCTCTTCCTTGGTGCGGTACTTCTCGAGGAAGTCGGCCGCCCCGTGCGGCGCGATCCTGTAGGTGATGGCCTCGACCGCGTAGGGCCTTCCGCTCTCGCGCACCCGTTCGGTGGCCCGGTGGGCGCACTCGAGGACGGCGAGGAGGTCCATGCCATCGACCTTCTCGTGCTCGATCGCGTAGGAGTCGAACTTGGCCGCCAGGTCGGTCATCGCGGTGGCCCGCTCGACCGAGGTGCCCATGCCGTACTGGTTGTTCTCGATTATGAACAGGCAGGGGCACATCTCGTCCTTGCCCCAGAGACCGGCCAGGTTCGCCGCCTCGTGGAAGGCGCCCTGGTTGATCGCCCCGTCGCCGAGGAAGAGCTGGACGATGTGGTCGGTGTTCTGGTACTTGAGGGCGTAGGCGAGCCCGACCCCGACGGGGATGTGCCCTCCGACGATGCCGTAGCCGCCCATGAGACCGCGCTTGACGTCGAAGAGGTGCATCGACCCGCCCTTGCCCTTCACGAGCCCGGTCCGCTTGCCGTAGAGCTCGGCCATGACCTCGCCGGGCGAGGCTCCCAGGAGCAGGGCGTGCGGGTGGTCGCGGTAGGCAGTTATCACCCTGTCGCCCTCGCGGTAGGCGTCGAGGAAGCCGGTCGCCACGGCCTCCTCGCCCGTGTAGACGTGCAGATACCCGCCGATCTTGCCCTGACGGAAGGCCCTCTGACAGGCGTCCTCGAAGGCCCGGATCAGGACCATCTTCTGGTATAGCTCGGCCAGATTCTCCGGGGTGGTCGCCACGGCTCCCTCGCCGCGGGCCCCTACGTCACCGTTCTCCGAGCGTCCGTCTTTAGCCGGCATAAGGCCCCTTCCCGTTGAGAACTCATCTCGCTCTTCATCCAAAGAATACCAGACTTCAAAAGGCCAAACGGTCCTCGTCAGCCCCTCCTCGCAAGCCACCGGCCCGCCTCCCTGAACGCCCTCGCCCGATGAGAATCCTCGTGCTTGACCTCCCCCATCTCGGCGTAGGTCAGGGAGGAACCTTCGGGGACGAAGATGGGGTCCCAGCCGAAGCCGCCGGCACCCCGCGGAGCCGTCGCCACCTCTCCCTGGACCTCGCCGCGGAAGGTTTTGATCCCCTCCCCCCTCATCGAGACGGCGACCACGCAGACGGCGAGCGCCCGGCGGTCGCGCTCACCGGAGAGCATCCCGAGCATCCCCTCCACCCCCACCGCCTCCAGAAACCAGCGGCTGAACGCGCCCGGGAGTCCGTTCCAGGCGCGGAAGACGATGCCGGAATCCTCCACGATGACGGGCTCCGGCGGATCGCCGAGGGCGTCGCGGGCCGAGGCCGCCTTCGCGCGGGCCACCTCGGCGAAATCGAGGTGTTGGATCTCGTGAACCTCCGGCGAGGCGGAGAGCAGCTTCATGCCGAGGATGTCCTCCACCTCCCGGCGTTTGTCCGGGTTGGATGTGACGAAGATCGGGTCCATGATCCGAAGTCTACAATTGGGGAAGGCGCTGTGGTAGAGTCGCGCCGTGTGGGCAGCTGTCAGTCCCTGCGATAGTGGGAAGAAGGTGATGCGGTGCCGCTCGTAGACCTCGACCGCTTCGATTTCCTCTACGCCCGGCGGGTGAAGGGGATGAAGTCCAGCGCGGTGCGCGACCTGATGGACGGCTCCTCGCGCCCCGGGATCATCTCGCTCGCCGGAGGTTTCCCGGACACCAGGGCATTCGGCGAGGAGGCCCTGCGAGAGATCTTCTCCTCAATCAGCCGCGACTCGGCGCTGGCGCTGCAGTACGGTCCGACCGGCGGGATAGAGAGCACCAAGGACGTCATCGTCGAGGTGATGGCCGAGGAGGGCATACCGGCCCGCCAGGAGAACGTCTTCGTAACCACCGGGGCCCAGCAGGCGCTCGACCTGGTCGGCAAGGCCTTCCTCGACGAGGGGGACATGATCCTCTGCGAGGGCCCGACCTACGTGGGGGCGCTGAACGCCTTCGCCTCCTACGGTCCGCAGGTCGTGCACGTACCGATGGACCGCTCGGGCATGATCGTCTCGAAGGCCCGGGAGATCCTGGAGGATGCGAGAAGGCGCGGCATCCGCCCGAAGTTCATCTACACGGTCCCCAACTTCCACAACCCAGCGGGTGTGACGATGAGCGAGGCGAGGCGCAGGGAGCTGCTCGAGCTGGCGCGAAAGTTCGACCTCGTCATCGTCGAGGACAACCCCTACGGTATGCTGCGCTTCGAGGGAGATCCGCTCCCCTCGCTCGCGGCGATCGAACAGGAGGAGGACGGCGAGGTCGGGCGGGTCATCTACCTGGGGACCTTCTCCAAGATCTTCGCCCCCGGCGTGAGGCTCGGGTGGGTGCACGCCCAGCCGGGGATAATCCACAAGATAAACGTGGGCAAGCAGGGCGCGGACCTGTGCTCCTCGAACCTTTCGCAGATGATCATCTCGACCTACTTCCGGGAGGGCGACTGGAAGGGCTACGTTCGGCGGCAGATAGAGATCTACCGCGAACGCCTGAGGACGATGCTCGACTCCCTGGCGGAATACATGCCGAAGGAGGTCCACTGGACCCACCCAAGAGGCGGCCTCTTCGTGTGGGTGACGCTCCCCTCCTACCTGGACGCGAGCGCGATGCTGCCGCGGGCGGTCGCGGGCGGCGTCGCCTACGTACCCGGAGAAGGCTTCTACGCCGACGGCTCGGGCCGGAACTGCATGCGGCTCAACTTCTCCTTCGTCGAACCCGAGAGGATAAGGCGCGGCATAGAGCTGCTCTCCGGGGTCATAAGAGACCGCATGGAGCTCAGAAGCGCGCTCGAGAGGGGAGCCAGGGGATCGTCCCGTGAGAAGAGCGCCGACCGCTCCCGTCAGGCGGCGGGCCGGGAGGAGGGGTAGTGGCGCGCCTCGTCGTCCTGCGCGGGGGGCGCTCGATGGAGCGCGACGTCTCTTTGGCCACCGGCAGGCGGGTGGCCCACGCCCTGCAGAGGCTGGGCCACGAGGTGCACGAGCTGGACCTCGAAGAGCGCCTGACCGAGACACTCGTGGACCTCTCGCCGGACGCGGCCTTCGTGTGCCTGCACGGCATCGGCGGGGAGGACGGCACGGTACAGGCGCTGCTCGAGGCGCTCGGCATCCCCTACACAGGCAGCGGACCGCACGCGAGCGTCCGCTGCTCGGACAAGGACTACGCCAAACGGCTGCTGATCTCTGCCGGGCTCCCGACGCCGCCCTTCCGTACCTTCACCCGAAGGGCGATGCGCGAGATGGGCGCGGCGGCGGCGCTGGAACCCGCGGCCTCCGGCCTCGGCTACCCGCTCGCGGTCAAGCCCTGCAGGGAGGGCTCGGGGCTGGGCCTCAGCCGGGTCGAGGGTGCGGAGGCACTCCCGGATGCCGTCTACGAGGCGTTCGGCTACGACACCAAGATCCTGCTCGAACGCTGGGTGGAGGGGACGGAGATAGCGGTGCCGATCCTCGAGCCTCCGGGCGAGCCGCCTCGGGCACTCGGGCTCGTAGAGATCCGACCGCCCGAGGGCGCCTACTACGACTTCCAGGCGAAGTACACCCCCGGCGCGACCGACTTCGCGATACCCGCCGAGATCCCGCCGGAGGACGCGGCGCGGGTGGAGGAGACGGCGCTCACGGCCTACCGGACGCTGGGCTGCTCGTCCTTCGCGCGGGTGGACCTGGTCCTCGAGGGTGAAACCCCGTGGGTGCTCGACGTGAAGACGATCCCGGGCTTCACCGAGACCTCGACGCTGCCGCTCGCGGCGGAGGCCGCCGGGCTGGACTTCGACGAGCTGGTCGCGACGATCCTGGAGACGGCGCTCGAGCAGGAGGTTGCGGCGAAGCTGTAGGGCCCGCACCTCCGCATCGTCCGCCTGCTCTTCGGTGGAGGTCGTCTCCCGGCCGGCGGGCCGGGGGCTGCCCAGGTTGCCGCAACGGCGCAGGTCACCGAGGTGAAATCGCCGGTGCGGGTATGCACGCGCCCCGCTCGTTCACCTCGACCGCGTCCGACCTCGTGTCCAGAGCGCCCCTTCTACCCCGCTGGCCGTACGTTCTGGTTGAGGTGGAAGAAGTTGTCCGGGTCGTACTCGCGCTTGAGGGCGGCGAGCCGCCGGTACTTCTCGGGACCGTAGCCGGTGCGTACGCGCTCCTCTCCCTCGTCGCCGATGAAGTTGAGGTAGATGCGCTCGTCGGTCCAGGGTCGGAGCGCCGCGTCGAGCTCCCTGGCCCAGCCCGCATGCTGCTCGAACCCGGCCGGGTCGGCCCACTGCGCGAGCGCGTGGTAGTTGTAGAGGGCACCCCGCGGTCCGAGCGGGGTATCGTCTTCTCCCACGCGGGAGATCGCACCGCCCATCGGGAAGAGCGCCAGCGCCGTCAGCGGCGAGGTCATCCGCAGCGCGCTCTCGACGATGATGTCTATGGCCTCGTCCGGCAACCCGTTCATGAAGCCCGCCTTCCAGTAGTGCTGCATCCCGGGAGGGTTGGCAGCGTCGAGCAGCGTCTGGACCACCGTGTAGGGCATCGGCTGGACCATGTCCATCGCCGGCGGGAAGGCCTCGCGTAGCGGCCGGATCGCCTCTTCCCCCTCCTCGATGGGTCCCGCGTGGCAGACGATGACGGCGAGGAGCTTCGTCCCCTGCACCTGCTCGGGGATGAACGGCTCCGGAGGGGCGGTGATAAACGCGCACCCCCCACCGAGCTCCTCCGGCGCCGTCTCGACGAAGTCGCGGTAGAAGCGCAGGAGATCGGGGGCCCGCTCCGCGGGGTAGAGCAGCATCCCGCCGAGTACGATCGGCCCGACCGGATGCAGCCGGAACTCGAAGGAGGTCGCGATGCCGAAGTTGCCCCCGCCTCCGCGCAAGCCCCAGAAGAGCTCCGCGTTCTCGGTCTCGCTCGCCCGGACGAAAGCGCCCTCGGCGGTGACCATCTCCACCGAGAGGAGGTTGTCCGCCGTGAAGCCGAGGCTGCGCTCCAGCCAGCCGCTCCCACCGCCCAGGGTGAGCCCGGCGATCCCGGTGCTGGAGACCCTCCCGCCCGTCACGGCGAGCCCGAAGAGCTGCGTCTCGCGGTCGAACTCGCCCCAGGTAAGACCGGCCTGGGCGTGGGCCGTTCGGGCTTCCGAATCCACCCACATGCCTTTCATCGGCGAGAGGTCGATGACCATGCCGCCGTCGCAGGTCCCGTAGCCGGGGACCGAGTGCCCGCCGCCGCGGACCGCCACCTCGAGCCCTTCCGCCCGGGCGAAGAGGACGGCGGCGACCACGTCGGCAACACCGGTGCAGCGGACCACCATGGCCGGGCGCCGGTCGATCATGCCGTTGAAGACCCTGCGGGAAGGGTCGTATCCTTCATCATCCGGCAGGATCACCTCGCCCCGGAAACGTCCGGCAAATTCCCGAACGACCTCCTCCGCGGGCGTCCGTCCTACAGTGTTCTCTCGTTCTGCCATAGATCGGCCTCCTCACGTCCGTTCGTTTCGCTTCCATCAACCACACAACCGGTCACTCCAGTGCTACGCCGCCCAGGCAAAGGGGGCGGAGTGCCCGTTCTTCTCCACGTTGGAGAACTCCAACCCGAAGGCTGAGACCCGGGAGCTGGTCGCCCGGGCGATAGTCAGCGTCGAGTTGGCCGGATGAAATATCCCCGTGAGCCTGGAGACTTCCCCCTCCGGGGTCTGAGGTGGCACGAAGTCTTCGACTTCGATCTCTGCGAAATCCCCGATCTTCACCCGGTGGCGTCGACCATCGTCCGCGTACTCGATGGCCGCCGTCTCCATGCCCAGCATCTCCCCGATCAGAGGGGCGAGTAGCTCCATCGGACCGCCCAGCTGCCCGGAGAAGACGGCTTCGAGCATCCCGGCCTGCTCCCGGGAGGCCGCCTCGTCCATGAACAGCCCGACCCGCCAGCCGCCGTCGGCCATGACCCGGGGCGTGTCGGCGAGCACGGCCACGGTGAGCCCGCTCACGTCTACGCCCTCGATCCAACCGGAGTCGACGTGGAAGACGAGCACCGCCCGGCAGCGTTCCTGGTCGGCCGGCATCGTCAGCCCCGAGGTGGAGCAGGGGCACACCATGTCGCAGGAACAGTTCTCGAAGAAGGTTCCCATCAGTCGCCACGCCATCCGTCTCTCCTTTCTCCCGCCCGTCGTGAGCCGGGTCGTGTGCAGCGTCTCTTCCTAGAACGAGACCACGCTGCGTTCGGCGGCCATCTGGGAGAAGCCCACCGGGTCGGTGAATCGCGCTCCCAGGTTTGCGAGGTCCGCCTCGGTCACCCCCCGGGCGACCGCACACGAGCCTCAGACGTATACCGGTATCCCGAGGTCCCTGACCTTCTCTACCAGATCCCCGAGCGGCGGAAAGCCCACGCCGTGCACGGCGTCGATCATGCCCGGCTTGGCCAGGCTGGCCGCTTCTCCCACCAGCACTATGCAGCAGTCCATCTCTTCGGTTCCGGCGCCCGTGGCCACGAGGAAGGGCAGCGTGGCCAGCGTGGGATCGTCGGTTCCGTGCAACCCCACGTACATCAGGGGTCTCCGGTCGGCTCTCTCCATGTTCATCCGCCTTTCACTATCTCCATGTGGAAGGTCTTCCCATCATCTTCTGTTATCCGCCAGGAGCACCTCCTCTGCTCGACGAGGCGGGGGATGGTCTGCCGGGCGGGTGGGTAGTCCGTGATGACCGTGAGCCTGCCTCCCGGAGGGAGGGACTTCAGCACGGCCAGGGTCTCCACCGTGGGGCCCGGGCAGATGCTCCCCCGCAGGTCCAGCTCCACCACCACGTCTCTCCGCGGGCTCACACGGCTTCCCATACTCCAGAGAGCGCAGTGCCCAGGATCACCGCGCCGCCCGCGATCATCAGTACCCCGAGAGGGCGCACGAGGCGGTGACCGCCGGGCAGAGTCTTCTCGGCGAAGACGATGACGGCCGCCGTGAGCATCCAGGCTGGGTTCATCATCCCCAGGGCGACCAGCCCGGCCATGAGGCCCGCGCAGCAGCCCAGGCAGTCCACGCCGTGCAACACCCCCAGCCGCAACGCACCGGACGGGCCCGCGCGCCACCGCTGCATCAGGAAGAAGAGCGGGCTGCTGCAGCGGACGTGGCAGGTACGCTTGAGCGCCGTGAACTGGTAGATTCCGCCGGCGACGAGGAGCAGCCCCGGCAGGACCGCAAGCAGCGGGCTCATCCCCTCCATCAGGAGGCTGTAGGCGTAGACCGGCAGCCCCGCGGCGATCCAGACGAGGAGGTAGCCGGCGAGCAGGGCCACCACGCCCGCTCCGGAGCGGTGGCGGGAGAGGGTGCGGTAGAGCAGGAAGAGGGGAAGTGTAGCCGGCAGCATCATCGCGACCATCATCGTCGCCCAGCCTGCCAGGAAGAGGGCGGGGCCCGTGGCTTCGCCCATCCCCGCACCTCGCGCCTGATGGATGGTGTATGCCCAGCCCGCGGCGGCCAGCGCCGCGAGGAAGGCCCCCGGCAGGAGATTCTCGCGCCTGCGCCATCTCTCGAGGACTGCGGGTGCAAACGCGCCGGTCGGCTCCATCGCGTCTCCTACTCGTCCCAGGCCTCGACGCTCACCTGCCGGGCGATCCTGCCGTCACACAGTTCCAGCGTCGTCGCGGCCAGGACCCGGGTCCCGTCTGGGTACTCGCACGCCTCCCTGAACGCGGCGCGATCCTCCCCGATCACCTCGCCCTCGATGCGGTGGATCATCTCCCGACCGCAGACGTCCCGCAGGTAGTCTGCTATCGCCTCTCTGCCGCGCAGCAGGCAGGGCAGGCTCGGCGGGGTGTTCTTGTTGACGATCTGCAGCTCGGCGTCGTCGGCGTAGAGGGAGATCAAAGCCTCTGCATCCCCCTGCTCGCTCGCCCGGCGCAACTCCTCGAAATCCAGCCTCCCGGCGGCCATCCGCTCGGTCATGGCGCCCCTTTACTCACCCGATATTGCTACTTCGGGCTCACTCTACCCCCGGAGAAGAACCGGGGATATAGCAGAAAACTGCCGTTTTCAGGCCACGGACGAGGAAACACCCCCCGAACGGCGGATTCCCCACGCGTTCCCCCCTGCTAGAATGCCTCACAACACAAGTAGCAAATTCCCAGAGGAGGTCGGTCCTGCCGTTCACCAGGATAACCGGGCGCACCGGGGTGCAGAGCATCGCCGGGGAGCGGGTTTTCGCCGGGATGAAGCGGGTGGCGCATGCGCAGAGAACCCCGGAGGAGCTTCTCCGGGAGGCGGTGGTGCTGCTGAAGAAGGTGGTGCCCTTCGAGGGTTATGCGGCGAGCGTGATGGACCCGCTGAGCGGGGTCCCGACCGGCCCGATGGTCTTCAACCGGGAGATGGGCGGCCGGGAGGATGTGCGCTTCTTCTTCGAGCACATCTACTTCGAAGACGACGTGAACGAGTACGGCTGGATGGCGAGGAAGGGTCTCGCCACGGCCCGCCTCTCCGACGGCACGGGGGGCAGGCTGGAGCGGGCGCTGAGATACAGGGAGTTCGGTCGGCCGCGGGGGTTCGGACACGAGATGCGGGCGGCGATGACGATGGACGGCGAGCTCTGGGGTGGGCTGTGCCTGGCATGGGAGAAGGGTGATCCTGACTTCTCGGCAAAGGAGGCCGCCTTCATAGAAGGCATCCTGCCGCACCTCACGGCCGGCCTGCGCGCGGCGGCGCTGCGCTCCGGAACGGGGAGCAGGACCTCGGACGGCGAGCCCATCGGGGTTCTCGTCCTGGACCGTCGCGGGCAAGTAGTGCAGAGAGCCGGCGGGATGGACCGGTGGCTGGAGGAGCTGGGCATGCGTAAGCCCTACAGAGAAGACGGGAGCGACCTGCCGGAGGCGGTCTGGGCGCTCGTCGGCATGCTGAAGCGCACGCTCGCACCGCGCAAGGGTGAAGACGAATCGATGGTCCCGCACCTGCACGTGCGGGGGCGTTCGGGGCGGTGGCTCTCGCTGCAGGCTTCGATCGGCAAGGGTCAGGACGGCTCAGCGACCCAGACGGTCGTGGTCGCCGCCCCGAGCGGGCCGAGGGAGCTCGCCAGGATCAACGTCGCCGCCTACGGGCTGAGCGGGAGGGAGAGGGAGATAGCGAACCTCGTGCTGCGCGCCCACTCGACGCGTCAGATCTCCCGCGCGCTCTACATCTCGGAGTCGACGGTGCAGGGTCACCTCTCGCACGTCTTCGAGAAGGTCGGCGTGAGGAGCCGGCGGGAGCTGCTCAAGCGGCTCTTCTTCAGCAGCTTCCCGCCGGAAGAGAACGCCTCTCCTACCCGGCCGCCCTGACCCCGAGGAACTCGTCGAGGGCGGTGAGCGCCATTTGGGCCTGCCGCTCCCGGCGCTCCTGCTTTCCGAGGCGGCGCCCGTTCTCCTTCTTCGGAGCCGGAGGGACGAGCCCCCAGTTGGAGTTTATCGGCTGCAGCGTCCCGTCCTTGGTCGTGATGTAGTGGGCCAGCGCCCCGATCATGGTCTGCCGGGGCAGCTCTATCGGCTCCTCACCGCGGGCCACCCGGGCGGCGTTCACGCCGGCGATGTAGCCCATCGCGGTCGACTCCACGTAGCCCTCGACCCCGGTGAGCTGTCCGGCGAAGAACAGCGGCTCCCCGGTGCGGAGGCGCATGGTGGCCTCCAGCGTGTGGTTCGCCTTTATGTAGGTGTTGCGGTGCATCACGCCCATCCGGGCGAACTCCGCGTTCTCGAGACCCGGGATCATGCGGAAGACCCGCTTCTGCTCGCCCCACTTCAGGCGCGTCTGGAAGCCGACCATGTTGAACAGGTGCCCTTCGGCGTCGTCCTGCCGCAGCTGCACCACCGCGAAGGGCTCCTCTCCGGTCCTCGGGTCCGGCAGCCCCACCGGCTTCATCGGGCCGAAGCGCAGAGTGTCCGGGCCGCGGGAGGCGATCACCTCCACCGGCAGGCACCCCTCGAAGTACATGTTCTCCTCGAAGTCCTTTATCGGGGCGAGCTCGGCGGTGGTCAGGGCCTCGACGAAGGCGTAGTACTCCTCCTCGTCCATCGGGCAGTTGAGGTAGGCCGCCTCACCCTTGCCGTAGCGGGAGGCCAGGTAGATCTTCTCGTCGTCCAGAGAGTCGCGGAAGAGGATCGGGCTCGCCGCGTCGTAGAAGTAGAGCCTCTCGCCAGAGAGCGCGGTGATCTTCTCGGCCAGCGCGTCGGAGGTGAGGGGTCCGGTCGCGATCACGGCGGGTCCATCGGGTATGTCGGTGGCCTCCTCGCGCACCACCTCTATGTTCGGGTGCCCCTCGACGGCCTCGGTGACGGCCCGGGAGAAGCTCTCCCGGGCGAGCCCCAGAGCTCCCCCCGCGGGGACGCTGTTGGCGTCGGCGCAGCGCAGCACCACAGATCCGAGCCTGCGGAGTTCCTCCTTCAGGAGGCCGGAGGCCGTGCCCAAAGAGAGGTTACCCATCGAGTTGGAACAGACCAGCTCGGCGAAGAAGCCGGTGTGGTGGGCCGGGGTCTGCTTCACGGGGCGCATCTCCCAGAGCTCCACCCGGCAGCCGGCCTCGGCCGCCTGCCAGGCCGCCTCGCTCCCGGCGAGCCCTCCGCCTATGACCGTCACATCGGGCACGAAACCACCTCCAGCCAGAAAGCCGCCACGAGAAGATATTCTACGCTTGCGCGGGGTCGCGTCCACCGGGCGTGCCCCCTCTAGCGCCTCCTCTCCGTCGCCGTGAACTCGATGCCCAGCACGAGCAGGTATACCGTCGTGGCCACGAAGCTGGTCGCAGGCCAGGCCAGCACGTCCTGCAGGCCGTGCGAGATCGGGTACGAGAGCCCGATGGCCGATCCTATCGAGAGGAAGTGGAGGTTCGCCCACACCGGGAGCCCCCGCGGCTTCACCTCCGCGCGTACGCTCGGGCTGCCGAAGGCCACGAACCAGGCGAAGCCGTAGCCGAGCACCGCCCCGGCCATGAACAGCAGCGCGTCGAGCAGGCTCGGCAGATAGTGCGCATGCACGAGCAGGGCACCCGAGGTCCATATCGTGACGGTGTAGCCGTAGGGCACGCCGCTGGAACCGACCGCGACCCGCAGGTTGTTTATGTAGCGATCCCTCAAGGCACCCCCTACCAGGCCGTAGCCCCGCCGTCCACGACGACCGTCTGGCCGGTCATGTACGAGGAGGCCGGGGAGGCAAGAAAAACCACCACGCCCTTTATGTCGTCCGGCTCTCCGAAGCGCCCCATCGGGATGTCGGCGAGCATCCGTTCTCCGAACATCTCCATCAGCCCGCGGGACATCTTCGTCGGGAACCAGCCGGGGGCTACGGCGTTGACCCGGATGCCGTGGCGCGCCCAGGCGGTCGCGAGATCGCGGGTCATCGAGATGACCGCGCCCTTGGAGGAGCTGTAGCCGACGGTCTGCATGTACTCGGGGTTGCCGCCGACGAGCCCGGCCACCGAGGAGACGTTGACGATCACGCCCCCGCTCCCGCGTTCGATCATGCGCCGCCCGACCGCCTGAGACATCAGGAACGTCCCCCGCACGTTGACCCGCAGGACGTGGTCGAACTTCTCCAGCGGCATCTCGACCGCCGGCGCCCCCCAGGTCGCCCCGGAGTTGTTGACCAGGACGTCCACGCCGCCGAACTCCTCGAAGGCCGCCGAGACCACCCTCTCCACGTCCTCCGGCTCGGTGACGTCGCAGGCGAGGGCGAGCACCCTGCCCCCGGCCTTCTCCATCCCCCGCCGGGCCTCCTCGAGCTGCTCCATCCTGCGCGAGCAGATCACGACGTTCGCTCCCGCCTCGGAGAGGGCTTCGGCCATCTGACGTCCGAGCCCCCGTCCCCCTCCGGTGACGAGGGCCGTCTTCCCATCCAGACGGAAGAGATCCAGAGCACCCACAGAGTACCGCCTCCTCTCTCTAGACGATGGGGTTGCCGCGCTTCTCGAAGATCCGGAACGTACCGGTGCCCAGGGCGACCAGCTCCCCACCCCCGTCGTAGACCTTCGCCTCGGCGGTCGCCAGCCGGCGCGAACGGTGCACCACCTCGCAGCGGCAGGTTATGCGCCCCTCGCGCACCGCGCCGAGGAAGCTGACGTTGAGCGCGATCGTCGCGGTCCTGAAACCGGCCAGCGCCGAGACCGCGAGCCCCATCGCGTTGTCCATGAGCGCGGAGTAGACCCCGCCGTGCAGCGTACCGTTGCCGTTGAGGTGGATGTCTTTCACGTCGAGGTATATCACCGAGCGTCCCGGTTCCACCGATTCCACCTTGCACCCCATGTGCTTCGAGAAGGTGACGGCTTCTTCGAAGTAGCGGGCGAGCTGCGAGAGCTGCTCACCGTTCAGAGCGTGTCCGACTTCTTCCATGCATATCCCTCCGGAGACGAGACGGCAGAACGTCCTGCTGGCGGCATCGCGCCGGAAGATTCATTATATTTGTTCGGGGAAGCTTTCGGGCACCCCCACCGGTGGTTGAGGTCAGTGTAGGGAGATATACTGCAGCATGATCGAAAACGTGCTTTTCTCTCTGATCAGGCTGCAGTATTCCCCGTTCGAGTTGGTCCTCGTCCTCTCCTCGTGCGTCTCCGCCGCGGCGGCGCTCTACGTGCTGCCACGCCGCCGGGTACCGGGGGTGATGGCGCTCGCCCTCATGATGATCGCCGCGGCCTGGTGGGGCGTGGGGTACGCGCTCGAGATAGCCTCCTACTCGCTCGGGGCCAAGATCTTCTGGGCCAAGCTTCAGTACGCGGCGATCTGCGCCATCCCGCTCGCGCTGTTCGCGTTCGCCACCCTGTACACCGGGCGGGCACGCAGGCTCCCCCCGCTCGTGTGGCCTCTGCTCGCCATCCCCTCGCTGGTGACCTTCGGCCTCGTCCTGACCAACGAGCAGCACCACCTGATCTGGCGCAGCCTCCGCATCGGCAGCCTCGGTGGGGTGAGGATGCTCGTCGTCGAGCACGGGGACGCCTTCTGGGTCTACTGGGTCTACTCCTACGTCCTGATCCTGCTCGGTTTCGCCTCGTTCTTCCCCCTCATGCGGAGCGGTCTCTACAGAAAGCAGAGCGTGACCCTTCTGCTCGGTTTCCTGTGCCCGTGGATAGGCAACCTGCTCTACGTCTCCGGTTCCGGGCTCCCGCGCCACTTCGACACCACGCCGGTCGCGTTCTCCATCGGCGGGATGTTCCTGGCGTGGGCCGTCTCGCGCTTCCGCTTCCTCGACGTGATCCCGATAGCCCGGGAGATGATCCTGGAGCACATGGGCGAAGTGGTGATAGTCCTCGACCCGATGGGGCGCATCGTCGACACCAACCCCGCGGCCCGGCGACTTCCGGCCCTCTCCGGGGAGAACCATCTCGGCAGGGATCTCCCGGAGGTCATGCCCGCGTGGGCGGGCATACGACCGGGGGAGAGCCGGGAGGTGGAAGTGCGGGACCGGTATTACGCGGTCTCCCGCTGGCCGCTGCCGGCGCGGGGAAAGGAGAGTTCGGGATGCCTGCTCGTCGCCCGGGACATAACCGAAAACCGTCTCGCCGAGAAGAGGCTCGCCGAGAGCGAGGAGCGCTACCGGAGACTCGTCGAGCTCTGCCCCGATGCGGTCGTGGTGCACAGCGAAGGCAAGGTGGAGTACGTCAACGCTGCGGGGCTCCGGCTGATGCGCGCCTCGAAGCCGGAGCAGATCGTGGGCCACGCGGTTCTGGAGTTCGTACACCCGGACTACAGGGAGGTCGCCGCGGAGCGCATAGCCCAGGGATACAGCAACAGGTACCGCAGCGAGCTCTACACGTACCGGCTGGTACGGCTCGACGGCAAGACGCTGGAGGTCGAAGCGGCCGCGATGAGCATCTCCTACAGAGGGAAGGCCGCGATGCAGCTGGTGCTGCGCGACGTCACCGAGCGGAAGGCGCTGGAGGAGCGTCTGGCACACCAGGCCTACCACGACACCCTCACGTCCCTGCCCAACCGGGCACTCTTCCTGGAACGTCTGGAGAAAGCCCTCTCACGTTCGAAGAAGAGGGGAGAACGCCTCGGCATCCTCTTCCTCGACCTCGACGGCTTCAAGCTGATAAACGACTCCCTCGGCCACGAAACGGGAGACAACCTGCTCGTCGCCGCCGCGGCACGCCTCGCGTCCTGCGTCCGCCCGTCGGATACCGTGGCCCGTCTCGGTGGGGACGAGTTCGCGGTGCTCCTGGAGAGCGTAGAGGACGAAGAGCAGGCGGTGCATGTCGCCGAGAGGATCACCCGGGGATTGCGCGAGCCGTTCACCATCGCCGGGCGCGAGGTCTTCGTCGGGAGCAGCATCGGCATCGCCCTGAGCTCCTCCCGATCCGATGCACCCTCCGACCTGCTGCGGGAGGCGGACACGGCGATGTATCACGCGAAAGACAAGGGGCAAGACTACACGATCTTCGACCCGGAGATGAACCGTCAGGCCCTCGAGTTCCTGCAGCTGTGCGAGGAGATCAAACACGCCATCGAGCGGGACGAGCTACGGTTGCTCTACCAGCCGCTGATCGACCTGAGGACCGGCCGGATCCGGGGTATCGAGGCGTTGTTGCGCTGGGACCATCCTAAGCGTGGCACCCTGCTGCCCGAGGAGTTCCTCCCGGCGGCCGAGGAGACGGGGATGATCCTGGAGATCGACCGTCGGGTGCTCGAAGAGGCCTGCGCGCAGGCCGGGGAGTGGCAGAAGGCGCAGGCCGGAGATTTCCTCCCGAGCGTCTACGTGAACGTCTCGAGCATGCAGCTCAGGGTGGGCAGCTTCGCCGGGTACCTGGAAGACCTGCTGGAGCGCAACGAGCTGGCGGCGGGCGGGCTGGTGCTGGAGATCACGGAGAAGGTGCTGGTCGAAGACTCATCCGAGGTAGTCGACCTGCTCGGGAGGATCAAATCCCTGGGCGTGGGGCTGGCGCTGGACGACTTCGGCACGGGATACTCCTCGCTCTCCTACCTGCGACGCTTCCCCATAGACACGGTCAAGGTGGACCGGGTGTTCGTCGAGGGGCTGGAGTGGAACCCGGAGGATGCGATCCTGGTCTCCGGGATCGTCGGGCTGGCCCGGGCCCTCGGCAAGCAGCTCGTCGCCGAGGGCATAGAGACCCCCCGCCAGCTCGGGCAGTTGCGCCAGATGGGATGCGAGCTGGGGCAGGGGAACCACATCTCCGAGCCACTCTCGGCGGAGGCCGCCTCGGCCCTCCTCATGCACGGACTGGTGAGCCCTACCTCCGACCCGGCGCAGGACTAGGAGGAACGCGAGAGCGAATAGGCGTAGAGGATGAGGTTCTTCACCCGATCGCCGAAGGTTGCGAACCGCTCGTCCTTCGTCTGGCCGCGGACCCAGCGGACGTAGATCTGCTGCAGGATGACCGCGAGCTTGAAGTAGCCGAAGACCCGGTACCAGTGCATCCGGGAGAGGTCGCGCCCGCTCTTCTCGGCGTAACGCTGCATGAACTCTTCGCGGGTCATGAAGCCGGGCGCGTCGGTCACGGTGGGGAGCACGCGTTTGATCTCGGGCGGATCGTCCTTCTCGACGTAGTAGGAGAGGGAGACGGCGAGGTCGAAGAGTGGGTCCCCCACCGTGGCCATCTCCCAGTCGAGCACGGCGCGGACTTCGGTGGGGTCTTCGGGGTCCAGGATAAGGTTGTTGAGCTTGTAGTCGTTGTGGATGATCGTCGGCGGGGGACTCTCGGGGATGTCGGAGGCGAGCCAGCGGGTCAGGGGCCCGACCTCGGGTATCTCCCCGGTCTTCGCCCGCTCGTAGCGGGAGATCCAACCCCCCACCTGCCGCTCGAGGAAGCCCTCCGGGTGCCCCAGGTCCCCGAGCCCCGCCGCCTGGTAGTCGACGGCGTGCAGCCCGACCAGCGTGTCGCAGAGCGTCTCGGAGATGCCCCGGCAGAGCTCCGGCGTGGGCTCCATCCCTTCCGGGAAGGAGTCGTCTATGACGATGCCGCGCCTGCGCTCCATGACGTAGAAGGGCGCGCCGATGACGGATCGGTCCTCACAGTAGAAGTAGGGCTTCGGGGCAAGCGGGTAGACGGGGTTGAGGCGCGTGAGCAGCCTCGACTCGCGCTCCATGTCGTGCGCCTTCGGGGGGACGGGGCCGAGCGGCGGCCGCCTGAGCACGCCCTCCCAGGAGCCTATCCTGAGAAGATACGTCAGGTTCGAGGCCCCGGAGGGGAACTGCTCGACCTCGAGGCTGCCCTCCGGCAGCCCCTCGATGTGCCGCCGCAGATACTCCTCGACGGCCTTCCTGTCGAAATCCTCGCCCTCGCGCACCTTTATGGTTTCAGCCAATTTCAGACCCCCTGCTCGTCCTCAGCCGCCCGGGAACCTCCACCCGTCTCCTCGACCCTGCGCAGCGTGCCGTCCCTCACCTCGAGGACGGCCTCGCTCGCCCCGACGTCCGCCGCGAAGCGCAGCGTCTCGATCCGGTCGTGCTCGACGAACCACCGGCCGGCGCGCGAGCGGGCGAGCACCGCCACCGGGTCTTCGAGCCTGCCGGCCCAGTCCCGTGCCAGGATCGCGGCGTCGTTGAGGCTCCATTCCTCCACGTCGAGCCGCGAGACTATCGCCGAGGCCCCGAGGAAGTCTTCGAGGTCGAACCGCCCCCCGGATCCGGCGCACACCAGGTACACCGCCTCCGCCCCCGAGGATTCGAGGTAGCGCGCCGTGGCGGGTGCGTTGCGCAGGCAGGAGACGAGGACGACGTCCGCGGCGGCGACCTCGGAGATAGCCCTCGTCCCGTTGGTCGTGAGGAAGACGACGTCCCTGCCGGCGACCTTCTCCGGCGGGTACTCCTCGGGCAGCGGGCCGAAGTCGTACCCCTCGACCCGCTCGGCGCCCTGCTCCCCGCCGCGCAGAGCCTCCGGTCCCACCCGGGCGTAGACCTCCTCGCCCTCCTGCAGGCTCCCGACCGGGAAGACGCGCCGGGCACCGTTCTCGAGGATGGTGAGCAGCGTGGTCGTCGCCATGAAGACGTCTATGACGACCGCCACCCTCCCCGGCAGACGCTCGGGTACGATCTCCTTGCGGCTCATCAGCACGCCGAGCCGCCTCAAGGGACGCCCCTCGCTCTCTGCTTCGAACTCACCACCCAAGACATTCTACTAGCCCTCCCCCCGGCCACCCCGCGCGCCGATCCCGCCGCGCAGCTCCCGGACGAAGTCCTCCGGTCCCGCCTCGAACGCGCCGGCCTCGAGCAGATCAGCTGGCGCGGCGTCCCCGCCTCCGTGATGGTCCACCACGGCGACCGGGATCCCTTCCTCCAGCGCCTCGAACGCCGCCCCGAGCACGACTCGGCCGCCCGGAGGGGAACCGCAGACGGCCACGAGCCTCGCGGAGCGTGCGGCCTCCGCGTTGCGCCGCAGCACCTCGCCGGGGATGGGGGCGAAGGGCTCCGCCTCGACGATCTCCGCCCCGAGGGCGCGGGCGACGGCGTGGTCGAGGTCTCCAGGAGGGAGCACGCCGGCGGAGAACCCCACCCCCTCTTCGCTGAGCCGGCGCATCAGAAGAGATCCGGACCCGCCGCCGCAGATCACGTGCACCTCCGGTATCCCGCCCCCGGTGACCCGCCCGGAAGCGGTACTCTGCACGATGAGATCCCCCGTCGCCGGGGAGACCAAGACCTCCGCCTGCGCCCCGAAGACCTCCCGGATCACCTCGGGGCGCAGCGCGGCGCTCGGGACACCGGCGGCGAAGACCTCACCGCCGCGCATGACGACGACCCTCGAGGCGTGCCGGGCGGCGAGGTTGAGATCGTGGGCGACGAGGACCACGGTCGCCCCGGCGCGGCCCAGGCGCTCCACGACCCGCATGAAGGCGAGCTGGTGCCGGACGTCGAGGTGGTTTGTCGGCTCGTCGAGCAGCAGCACCTCGGGCTCCTGGGCGAGCGCCCGGGCGAGGGCGACGAGCTGACGCTCCCCGCCCGAGAGCTCGGTCATCCTCCGGTGCGCGAGATCCCACACCCCGACGTCCTCCATCGCCCGCCCGACCGCCCCTGGCGCGCCGGGGTCCGAGGGGAAGAGCCATCCCTCGTAGGGGGCGCGCCCCATCTCGACCACCTCGCGCACCGTGTAGTCGAAGGCCGGCGCCCCCTCCTGCGGTACGACCGCGACCCGGCGGGCGAAGAGCTTCGCATCCCAATCCCCGACCTCCCTGCCGTCGAGCAGCACCACCCCCTCCCGCGGCCGCAGGGCCCGGGCGAGCGTCCGGATCAGGGTACTCTTGCCGCTGCCGTTCGGCCCGACCACGGCGAGCATCTCCCCCTCTCCCACTTCCAGGCTCACCCCCGAGAGCGCCTCGTGCGCGCCGTAGGCGACGCGCACGCCCCGCACCTCGAAGACGATCTCACCAGAGCCGGCCACGCCTGCGGCTCCTGGAGAGCAGATACACGAAGAAAGGCGCCCCGCACAGGGCGGTTATGATCCCGACCGGGATCTCGATCGCGGGGATCGCGGTGCGCGCCGCGTCGTCGGCGGCGACGAGGAAAGCCGCCCCCCACAGCCCCGAGACCGGCAACAGCAGGGCGTGACGCGGGCCGGCCAGTATCCTGCCGACGTGCGGCACGATGAGCCCGATGAAGCCGATCACGCCGCTGACCGCGACCGCCGCCGAGGCGCCGAGCGCGGCGAACCCTATCGCGAGCAGCTTCACCCGCTCGACCCCGACTCCGAGGTAGGTGGCCTGCTCCTCCCCGAGCGAGAGGATGTCGAGCCTGCGCGAGAGGGCCAGGAGCCCAGCCGAAGAGACGACGAGGTACGGCAGCGCGTCCACCACCCTCCGCCAGTCGGCAGGCGCCAGAGACCCCAGCAACCAGAACAGCACCGAGGAGATCCTCTGGTCGGCGAAGGTCAGGATGACGAACGAGTAGACCGCGGCGGCGAAGGCCCCGACCGCGAGCCCGACGAGCAGCAGATCGGCGATGGGAAACCGCCCGCCGCGCCGCGAGAGCCCGACCACGGCGAACGCCGCCGCGAGCCCCCCGCAGAAGGCGGCGGGCGGGACCGCGGAGAGCCCGGCCGCCCCGAAGGAGGCCCCGGAGGCTATCGCGAGCACCGCCCCGAGCGCGGCCCCCGGCGAGACCCCCACCACGTACGGGTCGGCCATGGGGTTGCGGAAGAGTCCCTGCATCGCGGCCCCGCTCACCCCGAGCGCCCCCCCGACAAGCATCCCGAGGGCTATGCGGGGCAGACGGATCTGCAGGACTATCGCCCGCGAGACTTCGTCCCCGCCCCCGAGGAGCGTCCGCACGACCTCGCCGGGGGAGAGCCAGGCCGGTCCCACGCCGAGCGAGAGCACCGCCACCAACACCAGCGCGGCGGCGGAGGCCCCCACCCAGAGGCTATCTCTTGCTGTGGACTTTGAAGGCACCGGGGTGTATCGCCTCCGCGATCTGCTTCACCCCCTCGACTATCCTCGGCCCCGGACGGGTCGTGAGGTTGTCGTTTATGACCTCGACGTGCCCCTCACGCACGGCCTTGAGCGCCTCGAAACCGGGACGGCTCGCGACCTTCTTGGGCGTATCGCCGGAGGAGCTGCCGATCAGGTAGTAGTCCGGGTTCTGCTTCACGAGCTCCTCGAGCGAGTACTGCGGGTAGGGGCTCTTCGCCCCGGCGGCGACGTTCTTCCCGCCGGCGAGCTTTATCTCGTCGTCTATGAAGCTGCCCGGACCGGCCGTCTGGAGCGGCTTGGGGTAGACCTCGTAGAAGACCGTGGGATGAGACAGCCCCCTGACCTCCTTCCTCACCTGCGAGAGCTCGCGGCGCATGTGCCGCTGGACCTCGCGGGCCTTCTTCTCGTCCCCGACGACCTTCCCGACCGTCCCGATCGAAGCTATCGCCCCCCGTACGCTCTCCGGGTTGATCACGACGACCTTCGCCCCGGTCTTCTTCTCCAGGTCGGCCGCCTGCTGCCTAGTCGTCGCAAACGACATGAAGAGCACGTCGGTCTTGAGCGAGGCGACCTTCTCGGCGTTGACCCCTTTGTAGTCCCCGATCTTCGTGATGTGCTCGACCTGCGGCGGGTAGTCGTCGGCGGTGGTCACCCCCACGACCCTCTTCCCCGCCCCGATCGCGAAGAGCGTCTCGGTGATGCTCGGGGCCATCGAGGCGATACGCTCGGGCTTCTTCTCTATCGTGACCTTCCTCCCGAGCGAGTCGGTCACCGTGACCGGGTACCCCGAAGCACCACCGCGGGCCTGCGTGGCGCCCCCGGAAGAACCCCCTCCAGAAACCCCGCCCGCCCCGCACCCGGCGAGCGCGAACACCACCACGGCGAACGCCACCACGACGCGCAGGACGGAAACCATCCTAACGAACATGCCAGAGAATCACCTCCCCACCTCGAAACGAACTCGGAAATCCAGCCCGAGAGAAAAGCCCTCTAGGGCCCGGCGGGAAGCGACCAGAAGATCACCACGCCCGAACTCCTTCCTCGAAGAGCCTGCGACCTCAGGCGCCTGGCAGGTCTCCTGGCTCGCGGCTCCAAAGCGCCTCCCCCGCAGCCTTCCCAGGCCCCGGAAAGGACCCAGTGACCGGGCAGAGCCCCCAGGCGGAGTGTCGCATCGCCGCTCACAGTGGCGGGACCGCGCCGGATTCTCACCGGCTTCCCTCGCACCAGACGCACCCTCTTCCGAAAAGCATAACCGAAACCACCCCACCGCGCACGTCCCTTGACCGGTCCAATCCAATAGGTTACATTAACCTAGGTTAGATTAATCCATAAAGGAGTGAGCGGTGTACACGGATATCCTGATCCTTAGCAGCGTGATCGAACGACCGCTGCACGGGTACGAGATAAAGCGGGGGGTGGGCCGGGTGCTGGGGCGGGAGTTCGCGCTCAACAACAACCAGCTCTACCCGGCGTTGCGGCGGCTGGAGGAGATGGGGGCGGTGGAGAAGGAGGTCGTGCGTCAGGAGGGCAGGCCGGACAGGCACGTCTACCGGGCGACGGGGCTGGGGCGGGAGGTTCTGGGCGAGATGCTCCGGGAGTTTCCGCCCGAGCTGGCGCGAAACGACGCGGAGTTCATGGTGAGGGTGGCGCTCTTCGAGCTTCTGGAGTCCGAAGAGAGGAGGAGCATCCTGCGGGCGAGGCGGGAGTTTCTCGAGGAGCATCTGGAGCGCTCCGTCGAGATGGATCCGCGCGTCGGGGACGGGCGCAGTCCTTACGCGGCGAAGGTGATCTCGTTCCACCGCAGCACCATCGAGCACGAGCTGGCCTGGATCTCGGAGCTGGAGAGGGAGGTGGAGGGCGCGTGAGAGACCGGGACGTCGGGCGCTTCGACCGGTGGGCGCCGACCTACGAAAAGAGCGGGCTGCAGGCCAGCTTCTTCGAGCCGGTACACGAGGCGACCCTGCGGCTCGCCTCCCGTATGGCGCCGCGGCCACACCGCGTGCTCGACGTGGGCTGCGGAACGGGGGCCCTGCTGCGCCGGGCGGCGGGGCGCTTCCCCGACGCCGGGCTCGTCGGGGTGGACGCCGCGGCCGGCATGATCGAGGCGGCCAGGGAGGGTGGGACACCGGCGAACCTCGTCTGCGCTCCGGTCGAGCACCTGCCGTTCGATGATGGAGAGTTCGACCTCGTCCTCAGCACCGTCTCGTTCCACCACTGGGAGGACCAGCAGAAAGGGCTCCAGGAGATCGGAAGGGTCCTGGCGCCGGGAGGCTCTCTCGTCCTGGTGGACATCTTTGCCGCTTCCTGGCTGCGGGTGATGCTCCTCCCGATGAAGCTGCATGGTAAGTTCCGTACGCCCGCTGTGGCCTCTCGCATGCTCCGCTCGGCCGGCCTTACTCCCGGCCGCCGGGATACGGTCCTCAAAGGTCCCCTCGGCCTCCCCGTGGTCTCGGCGGTTCCGGCGGGCAAGCCGTAGCGTCCAGGCCGCGCCGCTGCCCGCTCACCCCTTCTGCCACTCGTACTTCCAGTGGCCTATTGCCCGCTCTATGTGCTCGAGCATGAGCCTCTCGGCGTCCTCCGCACGCCCCTCGGCGACGGCCGAGGCTATCTGGCGGTGCTCCGCGACGTCCTCGTCCTTCCAGTCAGAGGTGAGCATCCGCCGCGAGAGGAGCCTGCGCCCCACCTCCACGATCCAGAGCGAACCCAAGACCCTCACCAGCTCCTCGTTGCCCGTCGCCCGCGCGAGATGCATGTGGAACTGACGGCTCGCATCGTGCGCCTCCACCCCGTCGTCGGCGGCCGCCTCCTGCTCTATAGCCCCGTACAGGAGGTCTATGTCCCTGCCGTTCCTGCGACCGGCCGCGAGCCGTGCTATCCCCGGCTCGAGCAGCGTCCTCACCTCCAGCCGCCGCAAAACCGCCTCGAGCCCGAGATCCGCCACCCGATATCCCCGGTTCGGCTGAAACTCCACCAGCCCCTCGTCCGCCAGCCTCCTCAACGCCTCCCTCACCGGCGTCCGCGAGATGCCGAACCTCTCCGCCAGCTCGACCTGACCCAGCCTCGTCCCCGGCTCGGCCTCCCCCCCGAGCACGTACTCCCTGATCCGCTCGTACGCCCGGTCCGCGACCGAAGACGCGTCTATGGGCCCTCCACCCGCAGCGCTCCTTACGTTCGACATGCATGCGATCTTAAATTGTGTGGATATTTTATTCAAGCTGAAAACTCCATTGACAATCTCCCTCTTTTTGGATACATTATCCACGATTTAGGAAGGAGGAAGGTTTGGATCTTTCGCGGGGACCGAGGGTGAGGGTTCTGGTCGAGGGCGGGCCCGTCTGGGGTCTTTTGGAGCCTGGAGGTGTGATCGCGCTGGAGGACGGCGGCAGGATCTCCGAGGAGGAGGCCGTCTATCTCGCGCCCGCCGAGCCCTCGAAGATAATCGCGCCGCACCTCACCTACCGCAGCCGGGTCGAGGAGTACGGGGCCAGGGTGCCGGATCATCCCTCGTACTTCCTCAAGCCCCCCAGCTCCCTCGGCGGGCACCGGGGTGTATTGAGGCGTCCGAAGGGGACGGGGTTTCTCAACTACGAGGGGGAGCTCGCGGTCGTCGTCGGGCGCAGGATGCACGGCGTCCCCGAAGAGGAGGCTCTCTCGTACGTGGCGGGGTACACCTGCGCCAACGACGTCAGCCTGCACGACTTCCGGCACGCCGACCGCGGCTCGATGCTGCGGGTCAAGGGGCAGGACGGATTCCTGCCGCTCGGGCCCGCGGTCGTTCCGGCCGGGGAGTTCGACCCGGAGGACTTCACGCTCAGGACGTACCTCAACGGCGAGGTCGTGCAGGAAGCCACCTCGGACGACATGATCTTCGGCGTCGCCTACCAGCTCGCCGACCTGTGCCGGCTCATCACGCTCGAGCCCGGGGACGTCGTCCTCACCGGCACCCCGGCCAACTCGCGCCCCATGCAGCCCGGGGACGTCGTCGAGGTCGAGATAGAGGGCATAGGGAGGCTCTCCAGCACGGTCGAGGAGTGGGACGTCGACCTCTCTCACGGCCCCGGCGAGCGGCCGCAGGTCTCCGCCCAGACGCTGCACGTCGCGCTCGCGGTCCCCGAGGAAGACGCCGAACGTATGGTGCGGGAAGGAGAGTGGGGATGGACGGGAAGCTCGAAGTAGAGGTGGATCTCGACCTGTGCCAGAGCTGCGGCGAGTGCGCCAGGATCGCGCCGGAGATCTTCACCCTCGGCGAGGACGACGTGCTGCGCTGGAGGCCGGAGGCGGAGATCTCGCTGGAAGAGAAGGCCCGCGAGGCCGAGGAGGCATGCCCCACCACCGCGATAAAGGTCGAGGTGGTGCGGTGAAGCCCGTTCTCATAAGGCAGCACGCCGAGAGGACCCCGCCGGCGCTCCTCGCCGGGTGGCTGCGCGAGAGGGGCATCCCCTTCGAGGTGAGCCGCTCCTGGCTCGACGGCGAGCCCCCCGACCCCCGGCGCCACCTCTTCGTCGCCTCGCTGGGCTCGCAGTACAGCCCGCGCGACGCAGAAGAACAACCCGCCGTGGCCGCAGAACTCGATCTCGTCCGCAGGTGCGTCGAGGAGGTACCGGTCCTCGGGCTGTGCTTCGGCGGTCAGGTGCTCGCGAGCGTCCTCGGCGGAGAGGTCGGTCCCCTGCCCGAGCCCGAGCTCGGCTGGTGCGAAGTAGAGACCAAAGACCCCGAGGAGATCCCGCCGGGGCCCTGGCTCGAGTGGCATTTCGAAGGCTTCGAGACCCCGCCCGGGGCAGAGGAGCTGGCGCGCACCAGACGCTCGGCGCAGGCCTTCAGGTTCGGGCCCCACCTCGGGGTCCAGTTCCACCCGGAGAGCACCGTCGACGTGGTCGCAGGATGGGCCCGCAAGGACCTCTCCTCCGGCAGGCTCTCCCGCTACGGGGTGGAAGATCCGCTCGCGCTGCTCGAAGCCCCGCCGGAGAAAGAACGCGCCGCCAAGGAAGCCGCCTTCAGGCTCTTCGACGCGTTCTTCGAGCGGGCGGTGAGAGAAAGGAGCCACAGAGCATGACACCTCAGGAGCAGAGGACGGAAGAGAAGGCCCCCGAGATACTCCTCGACGGGTCGGTCACCTCCGTGCGGGTGATCTACCCGGACCTGCACGGGGTGGCGCGGGGCAAGGACGTCCCGGTCGCGGAGTTCGGTCGGGCGACCGAGCACGGGCTCGCCTTCTGCTCGGCGGTCATGGGCACCGACCTGCGCCACGTACCGGTCGTGGGCGGCGAGGAGGGCTATCCGGACATGATCGCCTACCCCGACCTCTCGACGCTCACCCCACTGCCCTGGGAGCCCGGTGTGGCCTGCTGCATCGCCGACCTCGAGCCCGTGAGCCAGAACTCGCGGCGTCCGGCCGACCCGCGGGGGGCGCTGCGCCGGGCCGTGGCCGCCTTCGAGGAGATAGGGCTCTCCCCGGTGGTCGGGCCCGAGCTCGAGTTCTTCCTGTGCGTGCCCGACCCTCAGGCGAAGAACGGGGTGCGCCGCTACGTGGACAACCTGAGCATGGTCTACACCGCGGGCCCGCAGGCCGACCCGAGGGGCGTCGTCCGCCGGCTCGCCGAAGACCTCTCGAAGATGGGCCTCGGCGCCTTCGCCGCCAACCACGAGTTTATGAACTCGCAGTACGAGATCAACCTGCACCACGGCCCGGCGCTCGCCGCCGCGGACCGGGCCTTCCGGCTGAAGAGCGCCGTGAAGGACGTCGCCGCCTCCTGCGGGCTCGTCGCGACCTTCATGGGCAAGCCTTTCAACGACCAGGGTGGCTCGGGGTTCCACCTGCACCTCTCGGCCGAGCGGGAGGGCGAGAACGCCTTCGCGCAGGAGGACGACCCGGACGGGGTCTCCGGTTTGATGCGGAGCTTCGTCGCCGGCATCCTCGCCCACGCCTGCGGCGCGATGGCGTTTTTGAACCCAACGGTGAACGCCTACCGCAGGCTGGTGCCCGACTCGCTCGCCCCCACCCACGCCAACTGGGGCTGGGACAACCGCACCGCCTTCGTCCGCATCCCGGCCGAGCGCGGCAGAGCGACCCGGGTCGAGGTGAGGGTCGGGGACGGCAGCGCCAACCCCTACCTGGCGACCGCCGCGGTGCTCTTCTCGGGCCTCGACGGCGTGCGCAGGGGCCTCGAGCCCCCGCCGCCGGTCGGCGGCGACGCCTACCACGCCGCGGGACCGGAGGCCGGAGACCCCCTGCCGGAGACGCTGGAAGAAGCGCTCGAGGCGCTGGAGAGAGACGAGGTGCTGGTGGAGGGGCTCGGCGCGGAGATCGTCGAGACCTTCCTCGCGGTCAAGCGTTTCGAGGCCGAACGTCACCGCACCTGGGTCTCGGACTGGGAGATAGACGAGTACCTGCACCATCTCTAAGGAGGAGGAGATGACCGACGCCACCAGGACCGCAAGCCTGGAGGAGATAGACCTCTCCAACCCGGACGCCTTCGTCGAGCGGGTGCCCCACGAGTGGTTCGAGATCCTGCGCCGGGAGGACCCGGTGCACTTCAACCCCGAACCCGACGGCCCCGGCTTCTGGGCCGTGACCCGCTACTGGGACATCCGGGAGGTCCACCGCCGCTGGGACGTCTACTCCTCGGAGATAGGCGGCACCTCCCTCGAAGACCTCGAACCCGACCAGATCGAAGCCCGCAAGTCCATGATCGACCTCGACCCGCCCCGGCACAACGAGATCCGGGCGCTCATCAAGGGCAAGTTCACCCCGAAGTCGGTTCGGGGGTGGGAGGATCAGGTACGCCAGGTCGCCCGCGAGGTGATAGAGGGCGCGCTGCCGAAGGGCGAGTTCGACTTCGTGCGCGAGATCTCCTCGGAGATCCCGATGCGCGTCTTCGCGGACATCCTCGGGGTCCCGCAGGAGGAGCGGCGCTACATCATCGAGATCGGCGACCACCTCCTCGGCAACCAGGACCCGGAGTTCGCCCGGCCGCCGGAGAGGCCCGAGCACCGGCTGCTGCCGTTCTCGAGCCCGGCCGCGCTCGAGCTCTTCAGGATCGGACGCGCCCTCGCCGCCGAGCGCCGCAGGAACCCCAAGGACGACATCATCACCCAGATGGCCTTCGGCGGGCTCACCCCACGCGAGTACGACGTCAACTTCGTGCTTCTGGCCACCGCGGGCAACGAGACGACCCGCCACACGATAACCCACGGCCTGCTGGCCCTGATCGAGAACCCCGACCAGCTCGAGCGCCTCAGGCGCGACCCCTCGCTCTACCCCTCGGCGGCCGAGGAGATGCTGCGCTGGGCGACCCCGGTGCACCACTTCCGCAGGACCACGACCCGGGAGACCGAGCTCGCCGGGACGAAGATCCCCGCCGGGGCGAAGGTGACGACCTGGTTCACCTCCGGCAACCGCGACGAGGCCGTCTTCGAGAACCCGAACACCTTCGACGTCGGGCGAAACCCCAACCGGCACATGACCTTCGGCCCCGGGGGCGTCCACTTCTGCCTGGGGGCGCACCTGGCCCGGATGGAGGTCCGGGTGACCTTCGAGGAATTGATCCCGCGGCTGCGCTCGGTCGAGCTCGCCGGGAAGGTCGACCGGCTGCGCTCCAACTTCTTCAACGGCATAAAGCGCATGCCCGTCCGGGTGGAGGCCGCATGATCTCGCTGCGCCGCATAGCCCACGTCAGCCTCCTGACCCGGGACGCCGCCGAGGCCGCCTCGCGCTGGAGCGTGGAGTTCGGGCTCGCCGAGCGCGAGAGGAGCGCGGACAGGGTGCGCCTGGCCTGCGACGACGAGCCCTTCTCCGTCGAGCTCGTCTCCTCGGAGAAGGGCGGCCTCGGGCACGTCGCCTACGAACTCTCCCGCTCGTGCACCCTCGACGACGCCCGGCGCCACCTCGAGGAGTGCGGCGTCGGCTGGGAGGAGAAGGAAGGCGCGCTCGAGGTCGAAGACACCGAAGGCAACCGGGTGCGGCTCCTCGGATACCGGCGGGAGGACGAGAGGATGCGCTTCACCCCGCAGGCCCGGCCGCTCGCCAACCCCGCCCCCGGCCACCCACGCCGACTCGGGCACGTCAACTTCCTCACCGCGAACATCCGGGAGCAGCTCGAGTTCTACACGCGGGTGCTCGGGATGAAGGTGACCGACTGGCTCGGCGACGGCGGGGTCTGGCTGCACATAGGACGCGACCACCACGTGATGGCGCTCGTGGACAAGGGTTACTCCCACTTCCACCACCTCGCCTTCGACGTCGTCGACATCGGGCAGATGCGCGCCGCGCTCGACCACCTGGGCCGCCGCGGCAGGTGGGTCGCCTGGGGTCCCGTCCGGCACGGCATCGGGGGCAACATCGCCTCCTACGTGCGCATAGTCGAGGAGGAGTGCTTCGTCGAGCTCTACTGCGACATGGAGCAGCTCGAGGACGACCACGAGGTCCGCCGCTGGCCCGACGACCGCTTCTCGTCCAACACCTGGGGCCAGCTCCCACCCCGCTCGTACTTCCGCTTCGACGAGGCCGCGATAGCCTCCGAGCGCGAGAGCCTGGAGATGTTGGGATATCCGCTACCCGAGGAGGTCTCCACTTGAGCCTGAAAGGTTACTCGATCCCCCGCACCAGCACCGGCAGGGCGAGCCTCGTCCCCCACCCGCCCTGGCACTACGTCGGAGACCTCCTCGTCGTGGACTACTGGGCCGACCCCGACGCCGCCCGCTCGGTCCTCCCGGAGGGCCTCGATCCGCACCCCGACGCGGGCCGGTGCGCGGCGGTCTTCGCCGACTGGCAGTCGTGCTCCGGGGAGGGCGAGGAGCTTCTGGACCCGGTGCGCGCCCAGTACAGGGAGTTCTTCCTCGTCGTGAACGCCCTGCTCGACGGCGAGGAGGTCACCACCTGCCCCTTCATCTGGGTGGACCAGGACTTCGCGCTCGTGCGCGGTTGGATCCAGGGGTTCCCCAAGAAGCTCGGGTCGATCTGGATGACCCGCACCTTCGGTCTCGGGGTGGCCGCCGACCCGGGACTCGGGGAGGGCGCCCGTTACGGAGCGACCTGCTCGGCGCGGGGACGCATGATCTCACGCATGACCCTCACGGTGGAGGGCCCCTCGGAGGAGGGCCCGCGCCACAACGCGCCCCCCATCGTCAACGTCCGGCACTTCCCCCGCCTCGCCCGCGGCCGCCACGACGACCCGCAGGTGCACGAGCTGGTGAAGCTCCTGAGCCGGGACCGGGCCTCCTCTACGGCCGTCGAGGGCGAGGCCACGCTCGAGCTCTACCCGGCCGAGGGCGAGGAGCACCACATCCTCGCCCCGGTGAAGGTCGGGCGGGGATACCGGATGACGCTCGGCTACACCGTGGACGACCTCGAGACCGTCAAGGAGATCTAGCGATGTCCGTAGGAACACGCAAGAACACCGCGAAGGTGGCCGGGGTCGAGGTCTCGACCGACCACTACATCGGCGGCGAGAGGGTGGCGAGCCGGGAGCGCTTCGAGGTGATCTCGCCGATGAGTTGCGAGCCCATCGCCTACGTCTCCCGCGGCGGCGAGGAGGAGGCCGACCGGGCCGTACGCGCGGCGAAAGAGGCCTTCCCGCGGTGGGCTTCCCTGGGGCCCGAGGGGCGGGGCGCCTACATGAGGCGCCTCGCCGACCTCATAGACGAGAACGTCGAGTCCCTCGCGGCGGTCGAGTGCGAGGACATGGCGATGCTGTTGCGC
Source organism: Rubrobacter sp. M3-4 (assembly GCF_059772285.1). Taxonomy (NCBI): domain Bacteria; kingdom Bacillati; phylum Actinomycetota; class Rubrobacteria; order Rubrobacterales; family Rubrobacteraceae; genus Rubrobacter; species Rubrobacter sp. M3-4. Next base: position 166,395 of record NZ_JCBAJP010000004.1, on the reverse strand, counting down.
TCGCTGCGGGCGCGGGTCATCCACCGCGGGGCGCGCAACTTCCGCGCCTACGCCGGGCTCGCCGCCTCCTACGAGGAGCGCGACTGGCGCTCGCAGGGGACCTGGAACCGGGTGCAGAGGATGCCCGCCGGGCCCGCGGCGACGATAACTCCCTGGAACGCACCGTTCATGCTCTCGACCTGGAAGGTCGCCCCGGCGCTCGCCGCCGGCTGCACCGTGATCCTCAAGCCCGCCGAGTGGGCCCCGCTCTCGGCCAGCCTTCTCGCGGACCTCACCGAGGAGGCCGGCTTCCCGCCCGGGGTCTTCAACGTCCTGCAGGGAATGGGCGAGGAGGCCGGGGCGGCGCTGGTGGCGCACCCGATGGTGCGGCGCGTCTCGTTCACCGGTTCTCCGGAGACCGGGCGCCTCATCGGGCAGGCCGCCGCCAGGAACCTGGTGCCGTTCACCGCCGAGATGGGCGGCAAAGGACCGCTCATCGTCTTCGAAGACGCCGACCTCGAGGCCGCGGCCAGGAAGGCCGCCGGGCAGTACGACGACGCCGGGCAGGTCTGCCTGGCCGGGACCAGACTCCTGGTGCAGCGCTCGATCGCCCGGGAGTTCCTCGAGCTGTTCGACCGCTTCGCCGACGAGCACGTCCTCGGAGACCCGCGCGACGAGAGGACGACCATCTCGCCGCTCATCCACCCCGACCACCTGAAACGGGTCGAGGGCTTCGTCGAACGCGCCCGCGCCGAGGGGCACGAGGTGCTGCGCGGCGGGCGCCGCTCGGAGGTGGGACCGCTCTTCTACGAGCCGACCCTCATCCGCCCGAAATCCAACGACGCCGAGATCGTCCAGCGGGAGGTCTTCGGCCCCGTGCTCACGATACAGGAGTTCGAGGACGAGGCAGAGGCGGTCTCGCTCGCCAACTCCACCGAGTACGGGCTCTCCGCCGTGATCTACACCTCCTCGCTCGGACGGGCCGACAGGGTGGGCCGGATGGTCCGGGCCGGGGTCGTGTGGGTCAACACCTTCCTGGTGCGCGACCTGACCGCCCCGTTCGGGGGGATGGGCATCTCCGGCATCGGACGCGAGGGGGGCGACTACGCCCTCGACTTCTACTCGGACCTGAAGACGCTGCAGATCCAGGAAGGGAGCACAAGGTGAGAGGAGGAGAAAGCTGATGGCGCAGACGACAGAGGGGTCCGCCCCCTCCGGAGGAACGCGGCTCCAGCGACGCTCGCTCGGGGTCGGGCATCTGGTGTTCATGATCGTGGCGGCCTCGGCCCCGCTCACGGCGGTCGCCGGGGGTCAGGCCACGACCTACCTGGTGACCGGCAACAAGGCCGTCCCGTTCATGTTCATACCCCTGGGCATCGTGCTCGGCATCTTCTCGATAGGCTACGCCGCGATGAGCCGCCACGTCGCCAACGCCGGGGCGTTCTACGCCTACGTCTCGCGCGGGCTCGGCAAGGTCGGGGGGGTGGGTGCGGCCTTCGTCGCGCTCATCGCGTACAACGCGATGCAGATCGGGATCTACGGCCTCCTCGGGGTCGCGCTCGGCTCGTTCATGTCCGGCCGGCTCGGCATAGACGCCCCGTGGTGGGTGTGGGTGCTCCTCGCGTGGGCGGTGATCGCCGTCCTCGGGGTGCTGCAGATAGACCTCAACGCCCGGGTACTCGCGGTGCTGCTCACCCTCGAGGTGCTCGCCGTGGCGCTCTTCGACCTCGCGGTCCTGGCCAAGCCGGGCCCCGAGGGCCTCACCACGATCGGCTTCAACCCGCTCGTCGCCTTCGGCGCGGCGGCCGGGGCGACGCTCACCTTCAGCGTCGCCTCGTTCATGGGTTTCGAGTCGGCGGCGATCTACTCCGAGGAGTGCCGCAACCCGCGCAAGACCGTCGCGAGGGCGACCCTGATCGGGGTGAGCTTCATCGCCCTCTTCTACGCCCTCTCGAGCTGGATGGTCGGGGTCGCCGCCGGCCCGGACACGATGGTAGACCCGAAGGCGATGCTCAAGGCCGGCTACGCGACCGCCGGGGCCCCGGATCCGACGACCGTGCTCTTCATCGCCGGGCAGGAGCGTCTCGGGGTGGCGTGGGGCGATGCGGCCTCGCTGCTCTTCGTCACCAGCATCTTCGCCGCCAACCTCTCGTTCCACAACGCGGTCGCCCGCTACATCTTCGCGCTCGGGCGCGAGGGGGTCCTGCCGCGCCTCTTCGGGCGGGTGCACCCGCGGACGGGATCGCCCTGGATCGCCTCGATCTCCCAGTCGCTGCTCGCGGTGGTGGTCTTCGGGATCTTCGCCATCCTCGGGCTCAACCCGCTGCTGACGCTCTTCACCTGGCTGACCAACCTCGGAGCCCTGGGGGTGCTGCTGCTGATGTCCGTGACCTCGTTCGCGGTCGCGAGCTACTTCCGGCGCAACCCGGAGGCCGAACTCAGCCGCTGGACCACCACGATAGCACCCAACGTCGCGGGCGTGCTGCTCGTCGCGCTGCTCGTCCTCGGCGTCGCGAACTTCAACGTGCTCATCACCAGCTCCACGACGGCGCCGCTCAGCCCGCTCACCGTGATCCTGCCGGTGATCCTCTTCGGCGGCGGCCTGGCGGGGCTCCTGGTGGGTGTGTTCCTCCGCTCGCGCCACCCGGACGTCTACGCCGGGATCGGCGAGGGAGCAGGGCCGATGGAGCCCGAGGACGAAGAGGCCGTACCGCAGGAACAGGTCTCCGGTTAGGTGCGTCCTGTGGCGGCGCCGAGAGATCGGCGCCGCCACAGGGGTCTAGCTTATAATTCGTTGAATGAGCTCGGTGCGAGAGCAGCCGCCGGTGGAGAGGATCGTGCGTCCTTTCCAGGACTTCGCCGACAAGCAGTCCTCCGGCGGCATCCTGCTGATGGTCGCCACCGCCGCCGCCCTCGTCTGGGCGAACTCCCCCTGGGCGGGGAGCTACTCCGCCCTGTGGCACACGAAGATGGCCGTGAGCATGGACGGGTTCTCCATCTCCAAGGACCTCGCCCATTGGATCAACGACGGCCTGATGGCGGTCTTCTTCCTGGTGGTGGGGCTGGAGATAAAGCGCGAGGTTCTCGTGGGCGAGCTGTCCTCGCTGCGGGGGGCGATGCTCCCGGTCTTCGCCGCGCTGGGCGGAGCCGTGGTCCCCGCCTCGATCTACCTCGCCATCAACGCCGGGACGCGAGGAGCCGGCGGCTGGGGGATACCGATGGCCACCGACATAGCCTTCGCCCTGGGCATACTCGCCCTGCTCGGAAGGAGGGTGCCGGTGGAGCTCAAGGTGTTTCTGGCGGCGCTGGCCATCGTGGACGACATAGTGGCGGTGCTGGTTATCGCCATCTTCTACACCCCGCGAATCTCCTGGGAAGCGCTGGGAGCGGGGGGCGTGTTCCTCGGAGCGCTGGTGGTGGCCAACCTGCTCGGGGTGGGCAGGACGTTGGTCTACGCCGTGCTGGGCATCGGACTCTGGGTATGCTTCCTCCTCTCGGGGGTACACGCCACCGTAGCGGGGATACTCCTCGCCTTCACCGTGCCCGCCAGCTCGTTCATCAACGCCAGAGAGTTCCTGGAACAGGGCAGATACATCCTCGACCGCTTCGAAAGGGCGGGCGACAAGGGGGAGAACGTGCTCACCAACGAGGAACGCCAGGCCGCGCTTCACGCGCTCAACCACGCAACCTACAAGCTGGAACCCCCGCTGCAAGAGCTGGAGCACGCCCTGCACCCGTGGGTGGCCTTCGTCATCATGCCGCTCTTCGCCCTGGCCAACGCGGGCATACCGCTCGGCGGCAACATCGCCGGGGCGCTCACCAGCCCGGTTACGCTGGGAATAGTGCTCGGTCTGGTGGCGGGCAAACAGATCGGCATCACCCTCTTCACCTGGCTGGCCGTGAAGAGCGGCCTCTCGGAGCTGCCCGGGGGCATCGGCTGGCGCCACGTCTACGGCGGGGCATGGCTGGCGGGGATCGGCTTCACCATGAGCCTCTTCATCACGGAGCTCGCCTTCTCGAACGGCGGTCTGATCGAACCCGCCAAGCTCGGCATCCTCCTGGCGTCCCTGATCTCGGGAGCGGTGGGCTGGACGATCCTCAGGATGACGGCCGAGCGGAACACCGGCTAGCCAGCGGCTACGGCAGCGTTACGGCTATCCGGATCGGATCCTCTATCTTCTCGTGCAGGTACTTGAGCGCGGTGTTGACCTCCTCGAGCGGGAAGGTGTGGGTGATGGAGCGCTCCAGGTCGAGCCTCCCGGCCGAGACGAGCTCGAGCAGCCGCTCGATGTTGCGCTTGGTGAACCCGTAGGAGCCGAGGAAGGAGATCTGCTTCCGCACGAAGACCGTCGGGGGGAGGATCTTGATGGGCTCGGCCCCGAGCCCGCAGACCACGACCCTCCCCCCGGAGACGACGCACTCTACGGCCTGGGCGATCGTCTCCCCGAGCCCGATGAACTCGGCCGCGACGTCGACCCCGACCCCTCCGGTCTCATCCAGGATCGCCTCGACGGGGGAGGTCTCGCCGGGGTTCACGGTCACGTCCGCCCCGGCCCGGCGGGCGCGCTCGAGCTGCTCCTCGCGCACGTCGACGACGAAGATCTTTTGCGCTCCGCAGAGCCTGGCGAGCTGTACGGCGTGCAGCCCGAGCCCTCCGGCCCCGAAGATCGCGACGGTCTCGCCGGGTGAGAGCGCGGCCCGGTCGGCGAGCGCGTGGAAGGGGGTCGCGACCGCGTCGGTGACGATCGCCCCGACCTCGAACGGGACGCCGTCGGGCAGCGGGATCAGGTTGCGCGCCGGGACGGCCATGTACTCGGCCAGGGCCCCGTCGGTGTGTATCCCGACGACCTTCCTCTCCCGGCAGACCTCGGCGTGCCCGGCGAGGCAGTTGGGACAGGCGCCGCAGAAATAGAACGGCGTGACCGAGACCCTCTCCCCCGGCTCCCAGCCTTCGACCCGCGAGCCCACCGCGGCGACGACCCCGGCGGGCTCGTGCCCCAGGGTTATCGGGGTGAAGGCGGTCGGCGTGATGCCCTCGAAGACGATGTGCACGTCCGAGCCGCAGATCCCGGCGGCCCGCACCCGTACCAGCGCCTCGTCCTCCCGGATCTTTGGCACCGGAACCTCCTCGACCTCGAGCGGCCTCCCGGCCTCGTAGAAGCGTGCCGCCTTCATCGTGGACGGAAGATCCATCCTCACCATCCTCCCCTCTTACTCTACCGGCCTCCGGCCGCCTTCTCCTCCCGCTCCTGCAGGACGCGCCAGAGGATCTTGCCGGAGCCGCTCTTGGGCAGCTCGTCGGCGAACTCGACCAGCCGCGGGTACTTGTAGGCGGCCATCCTCTCCTTCGCCCACTCTATTATCTCTTCGGCGGTGATGCCGGCGCGCGCCTCCTCCTTCGGCACGACGACGGCCTTGACCGTCTCGCCGCGCCGGGGGTCGGGGGAGCGGATGACGCAGACCTCCTGCACCGCAGGATGCCGGTAGAGGACCGACTCCACCTCGGCGGGCCACACCTTGTAGCCGCCGGCGTTGATCATGCGCTTGATCCGGTCGACCATGAAGAAGTAGCCCTCTTCGTCGTAGTATCCGAGGTCGCCGGTGCGGAAGAAGCGCTTGCCCTCCCGCCAGAAGAAGACCTTCTCGTCCTCCTCGGGCCTCCTCCAGTAACCCCGGAAGACCTGCGGACCGCAGACCACGATCTCGCCCTCCTTCCCGGGCCCGAGCTCCTCCAGGGTCTCCGGGTCGACCACCCGGGCGTCCACGTCGAAGGACGGGATGCCGAGGCACTGCAGCTTGGGCCTGTCCGGCGGGTTTATGTGGGTCTGGGAGATGGTCTCGGAGAGCCCGTAACCCTCGGCGTAGCGCAGCCCGGTGAGCTCGTAGAGCCTCTCCCCCACCGCCTCCGGGAGCGCCGCCCCTCCGCCTCCGACCAACACGAGCGAGGAGAGGTCGCGTTCGGCGATGCGGGGGCTCGCCAGGAAGTCCACTACCATCGTCGAGATGTTCGTCCAGTGGGTCACCCGGTGGCGCTCGATGAGCCCGGCGGCGACCTCCCTGTCCCACCGGGTCATGAGCACGACCGTACCCCCGGCGTAGACCGGGGCGTTCATGCTGTGCTGCATCCCGGTGACGTGGAAGAGCGGCAGCGTGCACAGCGCGACCGCCTCCTGCGTCACGGTGTTCCACACCGCCGCCCCCACGAGCGTCGCCTGCAGCGTGCGGTTGGTGTGGATACACCCCTTCGGCGCGCCCGTCGTCCCGGAGGTGTACGGCAGGAGCGCCATGTCCTCCGGCCCGGTCTCGAGCGGCTCGGGAGATCCACCCGCGGCGAGAACCTCACCCCACGGCACGGCCCCCTCCGGCACCTCGTGCCCCGCCTCGACCTCCGGCGGGAGCGGCAGGTCCGTCTCCTCCTGCAGGTAGTCCGAGTAGGCCGCGACGACGGCGTGTTCGAGGTTCTCCCGCCCGAGGAGTGGGGCGAGCCGCCCGTAGAGCTCCTGCCCGCAGAAGGCGACCTTCGCCCCGCTGTCGGCGACGTAGTGCTCGAGCTCGCCGGTCGTGAGCATCGGGTTTACCGGCACGACCGCGGCCCCGGCGCGCAGAGCCCCGTAGAAAGCCGCGAAGAACTGCGGGCTGTTCTGCAGGTAGAGCATCACCCGATCGCCCCTGGCCACCCCCGCCTCGCGCTGCAGGAACGAGGCCACCCCCTCCGCCTCGGCGAGCAGGCGCCGGTAGGGGATCTCCGTGCCGTAGTAGACGATCGCCGGTTTGTCCGGGTAGCGGGCGGCGGAGACCGCGAGGTTGTGGAAGACGCCCGTCTCGGGCAAAGAGAGCGAGCGCGGCAGCCGCCTCGGCCAGAACTCGTAGTGCCTCTCGATCATCGCAAACCTCCCTTTCCCCGCAGGATTCCCCCATGCCCGGGATGTTAGCCCCCGGGCGGTCCGGGGACAACTTGCCGCATCCCGGCGCCTGGTGCAACAATGACCGGCGAGGGAAGAGGAGAGGAGGAACCTTGGCAGCGACCGTCAACACCGTCACCGGCCCCGTCTCGTCCGACGACCTCGGGAGGACGCTCGTGCACGAGCACTTCGTCTTCGGCTACCCGGGTTACCAGGGGGACGTCACCTTCGGCCCCTACGACCGGGAGGAGGCGCTCAGGGTCGGTCTCGAGGTCGCGGAGAGGGTCAAATCCCACGGCGTCTCCACCGTGATGGACGCCACCCCCAACGACTGCGGGCGGGACCCGGAGCTCCTGCGCGAGATCTCGGAGAGGAGCGGCATCAACATCGTCTGCTCCACCGGCTACTACTACGAGGGCGAGGGAGCCCCAGCGTACTTCAAGTTCCGCCAGTCGTTCGGCGTGGCCGAGGGCGAGATCTACGAGATGATGCTGCGCGAGGTCACCGAGGGCATCGCAGACACCGGGATAAAGGCCGGGGTCATCAAGCTCGCCTCGAGCAAAGACCGCATCACCGACTACGAGGCGATGTTCTTCCGCGCCGGAGCCCGGGTGCAGCGGGAGACGGGGGTGCCGATCATAACCCACACCCAGGAGGGGACCGCCGCCCCGGATCAGGCGGAGTTGCTCATCTCCGAAGGGGCCGACCCCCGGCGCATCCAGATCGGACACATGGACGGCAACACCGATATCTCCTACCACCTCGCCACCCTCGAACACGGGGTCAACATCGCCTTCGACCGCTTCGGGCTGCAGGGGCTCGTAGGGATGCCGCCGGACGAGATGCGCCTGGCGTGCGTCGTGGGGCTTTTGGGCCTCGGCCACACCGACAGCATCCTCCTCTCCCACGACACCGTCAACCACTGGCTCGGACGCCCCCTGAACTTCCCCGAGGAGGTGCAAAAACTCGTCGCGAACTGGCACATCACCCACCTCTTCGAGAACGTCGTCCCCCGCATGAAGAAGGCCGGCATAACCGACGAGCAGATAAAGACCATCTTCGAGGAGAACCCGAGGCGGCTCTTCGATCCCGAGTAAGAAAAGGCCGCCCGGCCGGTTTCGAGCCCCGTCCTCACTCGTCGCACGGTCCGCCACCTTCAGTTCGGGATGGGACATAAGCTGACCTCCCACCACCGTAAGGAGGAGATCAGCCCGGGACAAACGTTCCGTGCAGACGCGCACAGCGGCCGCGGGGAGGATCACCGGAATCCCCTTCAATCGAGGCAAACGGGATCAAAGACCTGGTGCCGCATGTGGCGTCCCGATGGGGCGGCACCATACCCGCTGCGGGGGGTAGAATGCCTCCCGGGTGGAAAGCCATGATCGGACGCAGGATCCAGCAGAAGATCTACCTGGAGGGCCTCCTCGGGAAGAAGCCCGTGGTCCCCACCCGCCCGGATGCTCTGGAGCGGGCGGCGAGGCGGAGGATGTCGCGCAGGGCCTGGGCGTATGTGGCGGGCGGGGCGGGGCTCGAGAGGACGATGGCCCGCAACCGGGCGGCCTTCGACCGCTACGCGCTGCGTCCCCGGATGCTACGCGGGGCCGGGCCCCCCTCTCTGGAGGCAGGGCTCTTCGGGCGGCGGTGGGCCGCGCCGCTGTTCCTCTGCCCGATCGGGGTGCTGGAGCTGGCGCACCCCGACGCCGACCTCGCCGTCGCCCGGGCTGCCGCCGGGCGCGGCGTCCCGGTGATCTTCTCGAACCAGAGCTCCCGTCCTATCGAGGCCGCGGCGGGGGTGATGGACGCGGTGGGCCCCGACACCCCGCGTTTCTTCCAGCTCTACCACCCCACGGAGCGGCGGGTGGTGGAGAGCTTCCTGCGCCGGGCGGAATCCGCGGGATGCGCCGGCGTGGTCCTGACGGTGGACACGGTCCAGCTCGGCTGGCGGCCCCGGGATCTGGACCTCGGTCACCTGCCGTTCCTCGAGGGGCGGGGGCTGGCCCAGTACGTGACGGACCCGGAGTTCATGGGTTCGCTGGAGGACTCCCCGGAAGGCCCATCACCCCGGATACGGCCTTCCCCCTCGCTGCTGAAGACCATGCTCGCCCTGCGCCGGCTGGGCGGTGGGAGCCTGGGGCGGGGACGACGGGCGGTGCAGAGCTTCGTCGCGACCTACTCCTTCCCCGAGCTCTCCTGGGACGATGTGCGGCGGGTGCGGGAGGCGACGGCGCTGCCGCTGCTCCTCAAGGGCATCCTCCACCCCGAAGACGCCGCGAGGGCCGTAGAGCTGGGGGTCGACGGGATCGTCGTCTCCAACCACGGCGGGAGGCAGGTGGACGGGGCGATCTCCTCCCTGGAGGCGCTCCCGCAGGTGGCCCGGGCGGTGGGCGGCAGGGTGCCGGTCCTCATGGACGGCGGGGTACGCACCGGAGCAGACGTGGTCAAGGCCCTCGCGCTCGGCGCCCGGGCGGTCGGGATAGGACGTCCTTACGTCTACGGCCTGGCGCTGGCCGGGGCCGAGGGGGTCGGGGCGGTCATCGACCACATGATGGCCGAGCTCGAACTCACGCTGGCCCTCTCGGGGGTGGCAGGCCTGGAGGAGGTGGACCCGGATATCCTCCTGGAGGAGAGGACCGGGCAGGAGACGATGGAGGGCATGGATGGACGGTAAGGAGATAGACCCGGTCCCGATCGGGTGGGTAAAGTCGCCGCTCACCGACAGGGCTTCGGCGCCGAAGCAGGGCTGCGAGGGGGCGCCGGACGCCTGGATCTTGCTCGAGGAGTGGGCGGTGCCGGGGCTCGAAGGAATCAGGGAGGGGGACGAGATCCTCGTTCTCAGCTGGCTCGACCGCGCCAGCCGGGACGTGCTGCGGGTGCGACCCCGCGGGGATCCTTCCGGGGGCGAGCGCGGTGTGTTCTGCACTCGCTCCCCGGACAGGCCGAACCCTATCGGGCTGCACCCGGTCGAAGTCGTCGAGATCCAGGGCGGAAGGATCCTCGTGCGCGACCTCGAGGCGCTGGACGGCACCCCGATCCTGGACATCAAGCCGGCGAGGAGGTGCTCGGAGAGGGGCGTCCCGGCCGACAACTCCGACTCTAGCGCCCGGTGAAGCGGGGATCCCGTCTCTCGAAGAACGCCTGCACGCCCTCCTCGAAGTCGCGGGTACGCCCGCAGCGCGACTGTCCCTCCGCCTCCCGCTCCAGCGCCTCCTCCAGGCCGCTCTCGAAGCTCCGCCGAAGCGCCCGGCGGGTCTCGCCGAGGGCGCGGGTCGGCATCGCGGCGAGCCTCTCCGAGAGGGAGCGGGCTTCCTCGAGCAGCCTCTCCGCCGGGACGACGCGGTTGACGAGCCCGATGCGGGCCGCCTCCTCCGCCCCGATCTCGTCGCCGAGCAGGCTCAGCTCCATCGCCCGCCCCAGCCCCACGACCCGCGGCAGGAAGAAGGTCGTCCCGGCGTCGGGCATGAGCCCGATGTTGACGAAGGCGACCGAGATGCGGGCGTCCTCGGCAGCGACCCTCAGGTCGCAGGAGAGCGCGATCCCGACACCCGCCCCGTAGACGACGCCGCCGAGCGCCGCGACGACCGGCTTCTCCATCGAGGCGATAAGCAGAACGGTGCGGGAGTAGGTGTGTCGCAGGTAGTCCCCGAGGTCCGCGAGCGAGCCGTCCTCGCCGCGCACGCCCTCGTCCTTCAGGTCGGCGCCGGAGGAGAAGGCCCGCCCCTCCCCGCGCAGGAGCAGGGCCCGCACGCCCTCGTCCTCCGCGGCACGGCCGAGCGCGTCGTAGAGCTCGCGGTGCATGGTGGCGTCGAAGGCGTTCAGCGCCCGGGGGCGGTTCAGCGCGATCTCGGCGACCGCACCCCGCCTCTCGAAGATGACCGTCTCGTAGCTCAACTCTCCTCCCTCCTCGCGAGCTCCACGAACACGTCCAGAGAGCGCGGGTTCGCCAGGGCGTCGCGGCTCGCCGCCTTCTCCGGCGGGGTCCCGGAGAGGATCCTCTTGACCGGCACCTCGAGCCGCTTGCCGTTGAGGGTCTTCGGGATCTCGGGGACAGCCAGGATCTCGTCCGGGACGTGCCGGGGCGAGCAGTACTCCCTTATGCGCCGCTTTATCTCGGCTTCGATCTCCGCGGTGAGGTCCACACCCTCGCGGAGCACCACGAAAAGCGGCATGTAGGCGGTCCCGTCGGGCCGCTGGACGTCGACGACGAGCGAGTCGAGAACCTCCGGGACGCTCTCGACGGCCGAGTAGATCTCGGCGGTCCCCATCCTGACGCCGCCGCGGTTTATCGTGGAGTCGCTCCTGCCGTAGATGACGCACGAGCCGCTCTTCTTTATCTTGATCCAGTCGCCGTGCCGCCACACCCCGGGGTACATCGAGAAGTAACTCTCCCGGTAACGCTCGCCGCTCTCGTCCCCCCAAAGATACAGCGGCATCGAGGGCATCGGCTCGGTGATGACGAGCTCCCCCACCTCGTCCACGAGCGGGTTGCCCTCCTCGTCGAAGGCCTCGACCTTCGCCCCCAAAGCGCGGCACTGCAGCTCGCCGGCCCGCACGGGAAGGAGCGGGCAGCCCCCGACGAACGCGGTGCACAAATCGGTGCCGCCGCTGGTCGAGAAGAGCCAGTGGTCGCGCCTGACGTGCTCGTAGGCCCAGGCGAACCCCTCGGGCGGCAGCGGCGAGCCGGTCGAGCCTATCGCCCTCAGGCGCGGGAGTTCGAGCTCGCGTCCCGGCTCTATCCCCGCCTTCATGCACGCGGTGATGTACGCGGCGCTGGTCCCGAAGTGGGTCATCCCGGTCTCCCCGGCGAAGCGCCAGAGGGCGTACATGTCCGGGTATCCGGGGTTGCCGTCGTACAGGAGCGCCGCCGCCCCGGAGAGGAGGCCCGCCACGACGATGTTCCACATCATCCATCCGGTCGTCGTGAACCAGAAGAAGCGGTCGTCCTCTCCGAGGTCCATCTGGAGTTCGATCTGCTTGAGATGCTCCAGCAGTATCCCGCCGTGGCCCTGCACGATCGCCTTCGGAAGCCCCGTCGTCCCGGAGGAGTAGAGTACCCACAGGGGGTGGTCGAACGGGACGCGCTCGAAGGTGAGCGGGGCACCCTCGCCGGAGGCGAGGAGCTCCTCCCAGCCCATCGCGTTCCCGAGACGGGCGACGTCCGGCCTCTCGCCCAGGTAGGGAAGAAGGACGGTCTTCTCGAGGCTCGGGATCTCACGCTCTATCCTCGCCACGACCTCCATCCGGTCGTAGTCGCGCCCGCCGTAGCGGTAGCCGTCGACCGCCAGGAGCACCTTCGGCTCTATCTGCCGGAAGCGGTCCACGACGCTCCCGACACCGAAGTCCGGCGAGCAGCTGGACCAGATCGCCCCGATCGAAGCACACGCGAGGAACGCCTCGATCGCCTCGGGGATGTTCGGGAGGTAGGCGACGACCCTATCCCCCCGCCCGACCCCGAGCTCCCTCAGGCCCGCGGCGAGGGAGGCGACCCGGCTCTCGAGCTCCCCCCAGCTCTCCTGGCCGAGGGGCCTGAGCTCCGAAGCATGGACCAGCGCGCTCCTCTGCGGAGAGCCCTTGCGGAAGATGTGCTCGGCGTAGTTGAGTCGGGTCCCCTCGAACCAGCGGGCGCCGGGCATGGTGCGTTCGGCGAGGACCCTCTCGTAGGAGCCGTCGTGGAGGACCCCGCAGTACTCCCACAGGCTCCCCCAGAAATCCTCCAGGCTCTCTACCGACCACCTCCACAGCTCGTGGTAATCCTCGAAAGAGAGCCCGCGTTCCTCTCGCAGCCAGCGCATGTAGCGGGTCAGGTTGGCCCTCTCTCTGAACTCTTCGGAAGGCTCCCAGAGCAGCGTGCCCTCGGTGACGGTCTGCATCGGACGTTCCTTTCCCTCGGCTCTCCTCTCTCTGCGGCTATCCTACCAGCCTAGCGGGCGGTCGAGCCGCCGTCTATCGTGAGCGAGGCGCCGTTTATGAAAGAGGCGGCGGGCGAGCAGAGGTAGAGGACCATCTCGGCGACCTCCTCGGGCTCGACGAGGCGCTTTATCGCGGGCTCGGCGAGCATTATCTTCTCTATCACCTCGCTCTCCGGGATCCCGTGGCGGCGGGCCTGGTTGGAGATCTGACCCTCCACCAGCGGCGTCCTGACGTACGACGGGCAGATGCAGTTGGATGTCACGCCCTTCGGGCCGCCCTCGAGCGCGAGCACCTTCGAGAAACCCTCCAGCCCGTGCTTGGCCGCAACGTAGGCGCTCTTGTACTCGGAGGCGACGAGCCCGTGGATGCTGGAGATGTTTACGACCCTGCCCCACCCCCGCTCGTACATCCCGGGCAGCGCCTGCCTGACGAGCAGAAACGGCGCCTCGAGCATTATCCGGATGATCTTCGTGAACAGCTCCGGCGGGAACTCCTCGACCGGAGCGACGTGCTGCAGCCCGGCGTTGTTGACGACGATGTCGGCGGATATACCGAGCTCTCCGACCGCCTCGAGGTCCGAGAGGTCGGCCTCGATGGCCTCCCCGCCGATCTCGCGCGCGACCTTCCGCGCCCCCTCGCCGTCGAGGTCCAGCACCGCGACCCTCGCCCCGGCCTGAGCGAGCCGGACGGCGCACGCCCTCCCGATCCCGCTCGCACCCCCCGTAACGAGCGCCCTCTTCCCGCCGAGATCCACCTCGACCGAACGAACCCCGAACTCCTCAGCCATCCAGCGCCTCCTCGACGAAATCCAGCCGGTCGTTGCCCCAGAACATCTCGTCCTCGACGAAGAAGGTCGGGGCGGCGAAGACCCCGCGCCCGAGCGCCTCTTCGGTCGCCGCCCGGAGGGCGTCCTTCGCCTCCTGCGCGGAGGCCCCGGCGAGAAGCTCCTCCGGCTCCACCTCGATCCTGCGCGCCACCTCCGCGAGCGGGCCGTCCTCGCAGGCCTCCTCGAACCCTTTGGGGGCCCCACCCTCCTCCCAGTAGAGCGCGAACGCCTCGCGGGTGAACTCCGGGAGCTTCCCGAGGCTCTCGCAGTAGAGAGCCGCGCGCATCGTCTTGAGCGTGCGGAACGGGAAGGGGTCCGGGAACCGCAGCGGCAGCCCGTAGCGGCGGGCCCAGCGCCGGATGTCCCGCTCCTGGTAGCGGGCCTTCATCGGGCTCTCCACCGGGGCCTTTATTCCGGCGGCCTTGTGCAGAGCACCGAGCAGCACCGGCTTCAAGACCAGATCCGCCCCGTATTTCTCGCAGATGCGCTCCACCCGACCGTACGCCAGGTAGGAGTACGGGCTCACGAGGTCGTAATAGAACTCAACCCCTGCCACCGGGCACCTTCCCTTCCTCTCCAGCATTCGCTAGTCTGAAAGGTACAACACCTCGAAACCAAGCGTCAAAAAGCCCGGGCATCCGCGCCTCAAAGCCCGCGGCCGGGGTAAGAATACGCACAGTTTATGTAAGCGGCTCGAAGCTCGAAAGGAGAGCATGACATGGAGCATCACAAGCCGATAGCGTTGTGGGCGGTACCGAGGTCCATATCCACCGCCTTCGAGAGGGTCTTCGTGGAGAGGGACGACTTCGAGGTCTTCCACGAACCCTTCTCCGCCTCCTACTACTACAGCGAGGAGCGCCGCAGCGACCGCTACAAAGACGAGCCCCCCAGACCCGAGTACAACTACGGGAGGGTGCTGGAGGAGATCCTGCGCCCGCGCGAGAAGCGGGTCTTCGTGAAGGACATGGCCTACCACGTGCGGGGGTTCATGGACGAGGAGTTCGTCTCGCACTTCCAGAACACCTTCATAGTGCGGGAGCCGAAGTACGTGATCTCCTCGCTCAGGAAGATGTGGCCGGACTTCACGCCGGAGGAGACCGGCTACGAGCAGGCCTACCGGCTCTTCAAGCTCGTCGAGCGCACCGGGGAGAGCCCCGTCGTCGTCGACGCGATGAGCTTCAGCGAGGATCCGGAGGGGATCCTCGCCGCCTACTGCGAGCGGGTCGGCGTCCCCTTCGACCCCGGCGCCCTCTCGTGGCGCCCCTCAGAGGTCCCGGAGTGGGAGAGATGGGAGGAGTGGCACGAGAAGGCCCAGAACAGCACCGGGATAGAGCCCGTAGAACGCCGCGACCCGGAGCTCCCGGCCGGGTTGCGCGCGGTCTACGAGCACTGTCTGCCCTATTACTACCAGCTCGCCGCCAACGTCATAAGGAGCGCGGCGTAGAAGCCGCCGCGGATACATGGTAAGTTTGATCTCTCATGCATCGATCTCCGATGGAGGAAGAATAGTTTGCTGACCGAAAATGACCCCATCGCGCCGCACGGCGGGATACTCGTCGACCGCCGGGCACCGGAAGACGAACGAAAAGAGAGGCTGGAGGAAGCGAGCCGTCTGCCCCGCCTCAGGCTCGGGCCGAGGGCGCTCTCCGACCTGGAGATGATCTCGACGGGCGTCTTCTCGCCCCTCGAGGGCTTCATGAACCGCGAGGACTACGAGAGCGTCGTCGAGGGCATGCACCTCGCCGGTGGGCTCGCGTGGAGTATGCCCGTGACGCTCGCGGCGGACCGTGAGGAGCTCGAAGGTGTGCGCGAGGGTGGGGAGATCGCCCTCACC
The DNA here is from genome assembly GCF_059772285.1 of Rubrobacter sp. M3-4. Classification (NCBI taxonomy): domain Bacteria; kingdom Bacillati; phylum Actinomycetota; class Rubrobacteria; order Rubrobacterales; family Rubrobacteraceae; genus Rubrobacter; species Rubrobacter sp. M3-4. Next base: position 150,947 of record NZ_JCBAJP010000004.1, on the reverse strand, counting down.
GCCCAGGACGGCCACGTCGTGGCCACGATGGCGGTCGAGGAGGTATACCCCTACGACAGGGAAGAGGAGGCTAAGGAGGTCTACCGCACCACCGACGAGAAGCACCCCGGAGTGGCCAACCTCTTCCTGCAGGGGGAGTTGCTGGTGGGGGGCACGGTCACGCTGCTCGTCGAAGAGCCCACGCCGCGGCCTTTCCCCGGGTACTACTACGAGCCTGCGGAGCTCAGGGAGATCTTCCGCGAGAAAGGCTGGCGGCGCATCGTCGGCTTCCAGACCAGAAACCCCGTCCACCGGGCGCACGAGTACATCCAGAAGAGCGCGCTCGAGACCGTCGACGGGCTGCTCCTGAACCCGCTGGTGGGCGAGACCAAGTCGGACGACATCCCGGCGGACGTACGAATGCGCTCCTACGAGGTGCTGCTCGAGCGCTACTACCCCAAAGACCGCACGGTGCTCGCGGTCTTCCCGGCGGCGATGCGCTACGCCGGCCCGAGGGAGGCCATCTTCCATGCCATCTGCCGCAAGAATTACGGCTGCACTCACTTCATAGTCGGTCGCGACCACGCCGGGGTCGGAAGCTACTACGGCACCTACGACGCGCAGGCCATCTTCGACGAGTTCGATCCGGACGAGCTCGGGATCACGCCGCTCTTCTTCGAGCACGCCTTCTTCTGCCTCAACTGCGGCGGGATGGCCACCACCAAGACCTGCCCGCACGACGCCGAATCACACGTCTTCTTCTCCGGCACCAGGGTGCGCGAGATGCTCGGGCGCGGGGAGTACCCGCCGCCGGAGTTCTCGCGTCCGGAGGTCGTAGAGGTCCTGATAGAAGGCATGAGAGAGAGCTGAGGAGGGAACATGTACAGGTACCTGCGGGGCGAGGAGCGCGGCTTCACGCTGTGGTTCACCGGGCTCTCGGGGGCCGGGAAGACCACCATCTCCGAGATAGTCGAGCGGGAGCTCAGGGAGAGGGGACGCAAAGTCGAGGTTCTGGACGGCGACATCGTCCGGACCAACCTCTCCAAAGGGCTCGGCTTCAGCCGCGAGGACCGCAACGTGAACGTGCTCAGGATCGGGTTCGTGGCGAACCTGCTGACGCGCAACGGGGTGGCGGTGATCGTGAGCGCCATCTCCCCGTACAAGGAGGCCCGTGATCAGGTGCGGCGCAGGATCATAGACTTCGTCGAGGTCTTCGTGGACGCGCCGCTGGAGGTCTGCGCCGAGCGCGACGTCAAGGGCCTCTACGAGAAGGCCTTCAAGGGCGAGATCAAGCAGTTCACCGGCGTCTCGGACCCCTACGAGCCGCCGGCCGCCCCGGAGCTGCACCTCAGGACCGACCAGGAGAGCCCACAGGAGAGCGCGAGGAAGGTCATCGAGAAGCTGGAGTTTCTGGGTTATCTGAAGACCCCGGCGGAGATCGAGGAGAACAGCCTCAGGTAAGGGGGCTCAGTGGTGGACCCAGGCCTCCGGATCCTCGGTCAGGCTGACGACGTGCTCGGGTAGCTCCCCCCTGACCACGTCCGCGAGCGTCACCTTCTCCAGCACGGCGCGCAGGTTGGCGCGCACCGCGATCCAGACCTGCTGCAGCGGTCGGGCCACGCCGCCGTACTCGACCTCCTCCGGCCACTCACCCCGCACGTTGGCCAGAGGCCCCTCGACCGCCCGGATCACGTCGGCCAGCCGCACTTCTTCGGGGGGCAAGGCGAGCCAGTATCCCCCGGAGGCTCCGCGCTGGGTCCTCACTATCCCGGCGCGCTTGAGGTCGAGCAGGATGTTCTCCAGGAATTTACGCGGGATGCCCTGCTTCTCGGCGAGCCGCTCGCCCTTGACCGGCCCCTCGGAGGCCATCGCGGCCCGGGCCAGCTCGACGGCGGCCCGCAGCGCGTAGTCGGCCTTGGCCGAGACCTGCACCCCTCCCTCCCGCTAACCGCCGCGTCGGCGGTCGTTCCCTCCGGGGAAGTACACGAACCAGTAGGCACCGACGAGTACCGTCGCGAACAGCACCAACAGCAGGATGAACTGAACGAGCTCCGACTCCATCACCCTTCCTCTCCGTGGTGGATCTCCTCCGGGCAGCACGAACCTCGAGCGTCCCATGCGTTGTACCGGATCATGGTGAATGTTAACATCGAACGCAGCCATTTTGGTGAGGGAAAGGGCGCCGGTCCTCCCTGGAACCGGCACGGAAGATCAGGAGGAAGATGCGGTGAGAGGCCTCACGATGGAGTATCAGCTCACGCTTCCGGCCATGCTCCGGCGGGCCGACGACCTCTACGGCCCGAAGGAAATAGTCACCCGACGTCCGGACAAAAGCTTCCACCGCTACACCTACCGGGATTTCGTCCGGCGGGCGAAGAAGCTCTCCGTGGCGCTCAAAGCGCTCGGGGTGCGTCCCGGCGACCGGGTGGCGACGCTCGGGTGGAACACCTACCAGCACCTGGAGGCCTACTTCGGCATCCCGTGCGCGGAGGGAGTCCTGCACACGATAAACCCGCGCCTCTCGGCGGACGACATCGCCTACATAATCGAGCACGCGGAAGACCGGGTGCTCATGATCGACGAGACGCTCCTGGGCCTCCTCGACGGGTTCAGGGACCGGGTGGACCTGGAGCACGTGGTGGTCTTCACCTACGGCGGGAGCGCCCCAGAGGCCATGCTCGACTACGAGGAGCTCGTCGGGGAGGCCGACGAAGGTGCCTTCTCCTACCCCGAGCCGGACGAGTGGGATGCTGCGGCGATGTGCTATACCTCGGGTACCACCGGGAGGCCTAAAGGGGTGCTCTACTCGCACCGCTCCATCTGCCTGCACTCCATCTCGCTCGGCATGACCGACATGCTAGGGATAGCCGAGCGCGACTCGGTGCTCCCGGTCGTCCCGATGTTCCACGTCAACGCCTGGGGCATCCCGTTCGTCTCGACGCTAGTCGGGGCCAAGCAGGTCCTGCCGGGGCCGCACCTCGACCCGAAGAGCCTGCTGGAAGACTTCGAGCAGGAGCAGGTGACGATCACCGCCGGGGTGCCGACGGTCTTCCTCGGGGTCCTGCGCGAGCTGGACGAAAACCCCGGGGCCCACGACCTCTCGGCGATGCGCGCCATCATCGTCGGCGGCTCGGCGGCGCCGGAGGGCATGATCCGGGCCTACCGGGAGCGCCACGGACTCAACGTCGTGCACGCCTGGGGGATGACCGAGATGGACCCGGTCGGCTCGGTGTGCAACCTGCGCAGTTGGATGGACGACCTGCCCGAGGACGAGAAGTACCGCATCAGAGCCAAGCAGGGCCCGCCGGCCGCTTTCATCGAGTTCCGGGCGCGCGGAGCGGTGGACCTCGTCCCCTGGGACGGGAAGACCATGGGCGAGCTCGAGGTCAGGGGGCCGTGGGTCGCGAGCAGCTACTTCAATACCGAGGAGGGCAGGGACAAGTTCACCGAGGACGGCTGGTTCCGCACCGGCGACATCGTCACCATAGACGAGAACGGCTACATCGAGATCCAGGACCGCTCCAAAGACCTGATAAAGAGCGGTGGCGAGTGGATCAGCTCGGTGGCGCTGGAGAACGCGATCATGTCGCACGACGCCGTCGCGGAGGCCGCCGTCATCGCCATCCCGGACCCGAAGTGGCAGGAGCGCCCGCTCGCGGTGGTCGTCCTCAAGGAGGGCCGGAGCGCGACCGCGGAGGAGATAATCTCCCACATCGCCCCGCACTTCCCGAAGTGGCAGCTCCCGGACGCGGTGGAGTTCGTCGAGAAGATCCCGCACACCGCGACCGGCAAGTTCCTGAAGATGGCGCTGCGCGAGCAGTTCAAGGACTACTCGGCGGCGAAGAGCCAGTAAAAACGCTCCATTCGGGCGTAAGATATCCCCGAGGAAGAACGAAGCCGCGCGCTCCCGAGAAGGAGGGGATTGATGCCAGCTGAGATTCGGGAAGTAGTCGTGCAGAAGAACGTCCCCGCCACGATGCGCGACGGGACGACGCTCTTCTCAAACGTCTACCGTCCGGCCGAAGGCGGGCCCTACCCGGTCCTCCTGACCCGGCTGCCTTACGGGAAGGACATCCCCTCCTACACCACCTTCCTCGACCCGGTGCGCGCCGCCGGGAGCGGCTACATCGTCGTCGTGCAGGACGTGCGGGGCCGTTTCGCTTCCGGGGGCGAGTTCGAGCCGTTCGCCAGCGAGTACGAGGACGGCCACGACACCGTCGAGTGGGCCGCGCGGCTCCCGGGCGCAGACGGCCGGGTCGGGATGTTCGGGCTCTCCTACTACGGCAAGACCCAGTGGCAGGCCGCGGTGACGAAGCCGCCCTCCCTCCTGAGCATGGTCCCCGGCATAACCTGGGGGAACCACCTCAACGGCGCCCAGATGCGCGGCGGGGCCTACGAGCTCGGGACCATCTACTCCTGGGCCGTCACGACCATAGCCCCGGACATCCTCTTCCGGCGCTACCGCGACGACCCGCAGCAGCTCGGGCGTAAGCTCCCGGAGCTCGTCGCCGCGATAGACACCCTCCAGGCCGGCGGCGGGTACGACGTGCTGCCGCTCACGAAGCTGCCGGACCCGGACGGCCTCACCCCGTTCGTCCGGGAGGGCTTCGAGCGTGGCGTGGACGACGGGTGGTGGGAGCAGCTGAACATCGACGGCAGATACGGTGACGTCTCGGCGGCCACGCTGCACATCGGCGGCTGGTACGACATCTTCCTCGGCGAGACGCTGCGCCAGTACGCGGCGATGAAGGAGGTGGCGGAGCGGCGCGGCACACCACCGCCGCGCCTGCTCGTCGGTCCCTGGACGCACGGCGACTTCGGGAGCACCCTCGGGGAGCTGGACTTCGGCATCGGGAGCTCGGGCATCCTTCTCAACTACCGGGGGGACCTCGCCGACTACCACCTGCGCTTCTTCGACGCCACGCTGAAAGGCAGGGAAGAAGCTCTCGCCGACCGCCCGCCGGTCGAGGTCTTCGTGATGGGCGAGAACCGCTGGCGCGGCTACGAGGAGTGGCCCCCGCCAGGGGCGCGTGAGGAGGTCTGGCACCTCTCGGGCGGCGGCTCGCTCACCCGGGAGGCGCCCTCCGGGGAGCCCGACGTCTACGACTACGACCCGAAAGACCCGGTCCCCACCCTCGGCGGGAGCATACTCATGCCCCAGATCTACCGGGCCGGGGCCCGCGACCAGTCCCCCAACGAGGAGCGCCCGGACGTCCTGTGCTACACGAGCCGGCCGCTGGAGCACGATTACACCGTGCTCGGGCCGGTCTGGGTGCGGCTCTTCGCCGCCTCCTCCGCCCCGGACACCGACTTCGTCGCCCGGCTGGTGGACGTGCACCCCGACGGGCGTGCGATCGGGATAGCCGACGGCATCATCCGGGCGAGCGCCCGCGAGAGCTACCCGGAGCCGGGTGTGATCTCCCCCACCGCCCCCTCGCCCATAAAACCCGGCGAGGTCTACGAGTACAGGATAGACCTCTGGGCGACCGGCAACACCTTCCGGGCCGGGCACAGGATCCGGCTCGAGATCACCTCCAGCAGCTTCCCGCGCTGGGATCGCAACCTGAACACCGGCGAGAGCGGCGCCCGCTCCTCGCGCACCGAGGTGGCCCACCAGAGGATCTTCCACGACCCCGATCACCCGAGCAGCCTTACGCTCACCACAGTGGAGGGATGAGAATGCCAGAGCCGGTGATAGTCGAGGCGGTACGCACCCCGTTCGGGAGGCGCGACGGGACCTTACGGGAGACGAGGCCCACCTCGCTTCTGGCCCACGCCCTGAGGGGCCTCGTCAAGCGCTCCGGGCTCGCGCCGGAGGAGATCGATGACGTGATCTGCGGCTGCGTCACCCAGGCCGGCGAGCAGGGAGCGAACGTGGGCCGTCTCGCGGTGATGCTCGCCGGACTTCCGGACGAGGTACCCGCCGTGACCCTCAACCGCATGTGCGGCTCGAGCCAGCAGGCCGTCCACTTCGCCGCCCAGGCCATCGCCGCCGGTGACGCCCGCTTCGTCGTCGCCTGCGGCGTCGAGAGCATGACCCGCGTCCCGATGTTCAGCGACATCGGCGGCGGCTTCGAGAAGCTCGACCCGGACCTTCTGTCCAGGAAGGAACTCGTCCACCAGGGCGAAAGCGCAGAGAGGATCGCGGAGGCGTGGGGCATAACCCGTAACGACGCCGACTCTTTGTCCGCCGAGAGCCACCGGCGGGCCGCAGCGAGGGGTAAGCATCCCGAGATCCTGCCCACCAGAGGCCTCGACCCGGAGGGTAACGAGGTCGAGCTCACCGCCGACGAGGGCGTCCGTCGTAGCGTGGACCCGCAGAAGATGGCGCAGCTTGCGCCGGTCTTCCGCGAGGACGGGATAGTCACGGCGGGCAACTCCTCCCAGATCTCCGACGGAGCCTCGGCCGTGCTCGTCGCCGACCGGGAGGCCGCGGAGGCGGCGGGGCTCAAGCCCCGGGCGCGCTTCCTGGCGCGGGTCGCGGTCGGGAGCGACCCGACGATGCAGCTCACCGGGGTCATCCCGGCCACCCATCGGGCCCTGGAGAGGGCCGGGCTCTCGATCTCCGACCTCGACTGGATCGAGATAAACGAAGCCTTCGCCACAGTCGTCCTCGCCTGGGCCGCCGAGTTCGAGCCCGACATGGAGAAGGTCAACCCGTGGGGCGGCGCGATCGCCCACGGCCACCCGCTGGGCGCGACCGGCGGCGGGCTCATGTCGAAGCTGCTCTGCGGGCTCGAGGCCACCGACGGGCAGCTGGGGCTGCAGGTGATGTGCATCGGACACGGGATGTCCACCGCGACCGTCATCGAGCGGCTCTGAGCCTGCGGCGCCCGGGCTCAGACACCTCCCGGGGCCGGAAGGCGACCAGCTTAACCGAGCGGGCGAGATCCCGCCGCGCTGCGGCCGAGCGGATCGCCTCAGGGCTGCCGAACACCGCGGCCAGCACCCTCGCCGCCAGCGGATGCCGGACGGCGTACTCCGTGAGCGCTGCGTAGGCTTCCCCGTCGCAGAGAACCCGGTGCTCCGGTTCGTAGCGCTCCCGACCGGTCCTCACCTCGAGCGCCGGGCGTACCTCGATGTTCCTGTACCAGTCGGCCCTCTCTCCGCGGGCGGAGAGGACCACGCTCTCCCTGCTTTCTGGGTCGTAGAGGATTACCTCCAGCACCGTGTAGTACACCCTGCCGCTGCGTCGGCCCACGTGGACCAGGAGCAGGAAACGATGCCCCAGGATCCACCCAAGGCCGCAGCGGTAGAGGTATGCCGGCAGGCGCAACCCGAACCGCAGGGCTGCGTTGGGCCGCCCGCCCCGCCAGAGCACGCCGCGATCCGCGTCCCCGCTCACGCCCGCGGCTCCTCCGGCAACACGCAGAAATCTCCTCCGGAGAAACCGACCGGCCGCACCCCGAAGACGCGGTTGAAGCGCGCCCGGTAGTTCTCCCAGGCGATCACCGCGGCCAGCTCCACGAGCTGCGCCTCGTCGAAGTGCCGGCGCAGCTTCCTTGAGAGTTCGGCTGGGATCTCCACGGGGGTCTTGGCCATCTCCTCGGCGAGCCAGATCGCCAGCCGCTCCTCCTCCGAGAAGGCCGCGCTCTCCCGGTAGCGCGGCAGCTCGCGCAGCTGCTGTTCGGTGACGCCCAGCTCCCTGCCCACGGCAGAGCCGATATCCATTCAGAAGGGACACCCGATGAGCGAGCTCGTCTTGAGCCCGGCGAGCGCCTTGGTGCGGCCGTCCACCCGCCCGCTAAAGAGCAGCGCCCCCTCGTAAATCCCCACCGCCGCCAGGATGGCGGGGCTTTGGATCAGGAGCCGCACCAGGTCCGGCACCCGCCCGTAGCGGGTCCGGACGAAGACCTTCAAGGGAGCAAGCAGGTTCCGCACTCTCATGACGCCCCTCCTCTAATCTCCGAGCGGCTCGAGCTCGATGTGCACCGTCCTGTAGCCGCGCAGACGGTGGAACAGAGGGACCAGAAGGCCGTGCAGGATCGGGTACTTGCGGGCCAGGAGTTTTGCGGCGTGGTACGACTCCTCGCCGGAGAGCACCCGGGCGCGGGCCCGGATCGCCGGTCCGGTGGGCCTGCCGCGCGGGGTGGAGGGTGAGATCTCGACCTCCGGGTTGTTGCGGATGCGCTTGAACTTCCAAGCCGTATCCCAGGTGCGGGTGAAGGCGCGGTCCCCCTCCACGACGATGCTGACCGGCGTCCCCACAGGGGTCCCGTCGCGCCTGTAGGTCGTGAGCAGGACCGCCCACTGGTCGGCGAAGGGTTCTAGAGCCAGCCTCGGGATCATTGCTCGACCTCCTCCAGTGGAGGGATGCTCCGGAGCTTCTCCGGGTTGACGACGAAGCGAATGGCGGCGATGCGCCCCCCGGAGACATCGAAGGCCACTGCCCCCTGGGGACTTCCATCCGGATGGTAGGTGATGAGCCCCGGCTGGCCGTTGACGCGGGCGTACCGGATCTCGAGTTCTTCCGAAGCCTCGGGGATCACACCCAGGAGGAACCGGGCCACCCTGTCGGAGCCGTGGATGGGGTTGCGCGCCGCGCGTACCCGCCCGCCGCCGTCCGTCCAGAGGGTTATCTCCTCGGACATCGACTCGAGCAGGTCCTCCATGTCTCCGCTCATGCACGCCTCGATGAAACGCCGCACCAGACGTTCCCCCTGCCCGGGGGCCGGATCGAAGCGGGGGCGGCGGGCGGCGACCGCCTCTCTGGCGCGGCGCGCGATCTGGCGGCAGTTGGCCTCGCTCTTGCCGACGATCTCTGAGATCCCGGCGTAATCGTAGTCGAAGACCTCCCGCAGCAGAAACACCGCCCGCTCCACCGGAGAGAGGCTCTCCAAAAGCACCAGAAACGCCATCGAGAGCGTCTCGTCGAGGAGTGCCGGGTCGTCCGCGGCGTCCACCACGAGAGGCTCCGGCAGCCACGGACCAGCGTACTCCTCCCGGCGAGCCCTCGCCGAGCGCAGCTGGTCCATGCACAGCCGGGTGACCACCGTCGAGAGGTAGGCTCGTGGAGAGCGGATCTCGTCCGCAGCAACCTCCCGCCAGCGCAGGTACGCCTCCTGCAGGACGTCCTCGGCGTCCGTGGCGCTGCCGAGCATCCGGTAGGCGATCGAGAAGAGAAGCCCGCGGTGCTCCTCGAAGACCTCCGCGGCGGATGCCTCGTCGGATCTCACCGCAACCTACCGCCCCGGATACGGGGTGCACAGCCCATGATGGTCAAGCGTACGACATCGGCATCGGACCCGCCACCCTCCATGCCAGCCTCCTTCGTGCTTCCTTCAGGTCCATCCTCTACCCGAGAAGACGAGACGGCGGACCTCCCCGTGACACGCCGGGTGGGTCACCCCCGCTACGGATGGTGCACCCGGAATGGCCAAAGCAGTGGCGGAGGAGCGCTATCGGGGGACGGCCCCCGGGCCATCCTCCCGGAGCGCTGCGAGCCGGGCGATTTCCTTCGGCACCCGCACTGGCCGGCCGGTGGTGAGGTCTATACACCCGTGGCGGGTATAGCCGGTGACGACCGTCTCCCCGCCGCGCAGCAGGGTGTAGTCGAAGCGCATCGAAGCCCTGCCGACCTCCGAGAGCCCGGTGCGCAGCGTAAGCTCGTCGTCGAAGAAGGCGGGCCTCCTGTAGTTTACGTGCGCCTCGACCACGACGAAGCCATACCCGGAGCGTTCTATCTCCCGGTAGGAAACGCCCGCCGCCCGCAGCCACTCCACCCGACCGACCTCGAAGTACGAGAGGTAGGAGGCGTTGTTGACTATCCCCTGGGCGTCGGTCTCCGAGTAGCGGGCCCGGAGGATAACCTCCTTTATCACCGGCCCTCGAAGGAGGCCTCACGCTTCTCGACGAAGGCCCTCATCCCCTCCTTCGCGTCCCGGGTGGAGAAGAGGAGCGCGAACTGGTCGGACTCGTAGTCGAGCCCGCTTATGAGATCCACCTCGAGCGCCTTGTTCGCAGCGGCCTTCGCGTGCCGGACGGCGAGCGGGCCGTTGCCGGCGATCTCGGAGGCGATGGAGCGGGCAGCATCCAGCGCCTCCCCCTGCGGCACGACCCTGTTCACGAGCCCGATCTCCTTCGCCTCGGCGGCGGTTATGCGTCGTCCGGTGAAGATGAGCTCCTTGGCCAGGCCGGGTCCGATGAGGCGCGGCAGGCGCTGGGTGCCGCCCATGCCGGGGATGATGCCCAAAGATACCTCCGGGAAGCCGAAGACGGCGTTCTCCGAGGCGACGCGGATGTCGCAGGCGAGCGCTATCTCGCACCCGCCGCCGAGCGCAAATCCGTTCACGGCGGCGATCGTCGGGATCGGGCTGCGGTCCAAAAGCGCCATCGCGGCGTTGCTCGTCTCCGCGAAACGCTTCGCCTCGATCGGGTCCATCTCGCTCATCGCGGCGATGTCCGCCCCGGCGACGAAAGCTCTCTCCCCCGCCCCCGTCACGATTATCGCCCGCACCTCCTTGTTCCCGCTGTCGAGCAGCGCCTGTCCTATCTCCTCCACGACCTGCGGGTTCAGGGCGTTGAGTTTGTCCTGCCGGTCTACGGTGAGGACGGCGATACCACCCTCCTCCTCCACCCTGACGTAGTCCAAAGCTTCCTCCTCCGGGTATCTGGCCTGCAGAAAACCCCTAGTCCCGCGCCGGAACGGCTCGCCGGACGTACTCCACGGCCTTCGACGTCGGGGTGCCGGGGGTGAAGACTTCGCCCACCCCGAGCTCCTTGAGCCTGGGGATGTCGTCTTTGGGTATGGTGCCACCGCAGAAGACCAGGATGTCGTCGGCGCCCTGCTCGCGCAGGAGCTCCACCACCCGCGGGACGAGCGTCATGTGCGCCCCGGAGAGGATCGAGATTCCTATCGCGTCCACGTCCTCCTGTATGGCGGTCTCGACCACCTGCTCGGGGGTCTGGTGCAACCCCGTGTAGATGACCTCCATCCCGGCGTCGCGCAGGGCGCGGGCTATGATCTTGGCACCCCGGTCGTGCCCGTCGAGGCCGACCTTCGCCACCACCACCCTTATCGTGCGCTCCATGCTTTTATTCTACCCCGCCGGCGGGACGACTTTTCCGGGGTTGAGGATGCCCGCGGGATCGAGCAGGTGTTTGATCTGCGCCATGAGCGGCACGGTGTCGGGGTGCTCGCGGCGCAGGTGGGCTATCTTGCCGTACCCGACGCCGTGCTCGCCGGTGCAGGTGCCGCCGCGCTCGAGGGCGTAATCCACGATCTCCTCGACGACCCGTCGGGCCCGCTCTTTCTCCTCCGGGTCGGAGGGGTCGACGGGGAAGATGGCGTGGTAGTTCCCGTCGCCGACGTGCCCCAGGATCACACCGTCCATCCCCCGCGAGGCGATGGCCCGTCGGGCGTGGCGCAGAGCGCCAGCAAGCTCGGAGATCGGTACGCACACATCCGTGGTCATCGGAAGCCGCCCCAGGTAGAGCTCCGCCACCGCGAGCGCCGCCTCGTGCCGCGCCTCCCACAGCCGTCTGCGCGCCGCCTCGTCCCGCTCGGCCTCGAAGGCCAGACATCCCGCCCGACGGCAGATCTCCTCCGCCCGCCGGGCGTCGGCCTCAGCCCCCTCGACGCTGCCCGCAAACTCCAGAAAGAGCGTCGGAGCCACCTCGTAGGAGGTCCCCTTGTAAGCGTTGACCGCCTCCACGGTGCGGGCGTCGACCAGCTCCACCCGCGTCGCCCCCGCCACGGAGCGGACCACGGCGACGGCGGCCTCCCCGGCATCCTCGATCCCGTGGAACGTGGTCCGCGCGGCGACCGCGCTCTCCAGGAGGGGCTGGAGCCTGAGCGTGATCTCGGTGAAGACGCCCAGGGTCCCCTCCGAGCCGACGAAGAGCGGGGTCAGGTTGTAGCCGGCGGAGGACTTCACGGCGAGCCCGCCGGTCCTGATCACCCTCCCGTCGGCCAGAACCACCTCGAGCCCGAGCACCCGCTCTCGCATCGCGCCATAGCGCAGCGCGTTGGTCCCGCTCGCGTTGGTCGCCGTCATCCCGCCGATGGTCGCATCCCATCCCGGGTCGGGCGGGAAGAAGAGCCCGTAGCCCCTGAGGACTGCCTCGAGCGCCAGGCGCCGCACGCCGGGCTCCACCCGGGCGACCATGTCCTCCGGCCGTATCTCGAGGATGCGGTCCATCCTGCCGAGATCCAGGCTGATCCCGCCTTCGAGCGGGATGGTGTGCCCCTCCAGGCTGCTTCCCTGGCCGAAGGGGGTAACCGGGACGCGGTGCTCGTTCGCGAAGCGTAAGACTGAGACGACCTCCTCCCGGCTCTCCGGGAAGACGACGACCTCCGGCGGTCGAGGCTCGTGGTAGGTGAAGATCGCCCGCCCGTGGTGCTCGATCGTCTCAGGGTCGGTACGGACGCGCCCGGGGGGAAGGACCTCCCGCAGCGCGGCGGCGAGGTCCATCAGAGCACTTCGACCGGATTGGTGAGGCTGCCGAGGCCCTCTATCTCGATGGTGACCTCGTCACCGTCCTTGAGCCACAGCTGCGGCTCCCGCGCCATCCCGACGCCCGGGGGCGTGCCGGTCATGATGATATCCCCCGGGACGAGCGTCATCCCCTCGCTCAGAAAAGCGATGAGCTCGGCGACGGAGAAGATCATCTTCGAGGTGTTGCTCTCCTGCACGACCTCGCCGTTGAGCAGGCAACGGATCGCGAGCGACTGCGGGTCGGGGACCTCGTCGCGGGTGACGAGATAGGGTCCTATCGGGGCGAAGGTGTCGAGCGACTTGCTCCGGCTCCACTGCCCACCCTCGGAGAACTGCAGGTCGCGCGCGGAGACGTCGTTGGAGTTCATGTAGCCGAAGACGTACTCCAGCGCCTCCTCCGTCCGGACGTTCTTCGCCCGCCGACCTATGACCACGGCGAGCTCCGCCTCGTAGTCGGGCTGCCGGGTTATCGGCGGGACGACGATCGTCTCTCCGGGACCGATGATCGTGTTCGGGTACTTTGCGAAGACGATCGGCTTCTTCGGTATCTCCGCTCCGGTCTCGGCGGCGTGGTCCTCGTAGTTGAGCCCGATCGCGATGACCTTCTGCGGATCGGGCACCGGGGCGTGCAACCGTACCTCATCGAGCGCCAGACTCTCCCCGCCCGGCTGTCTCTCGGCGCCCCGGCCGTGCTCGATGTACTCGATCATACTGGAGCCGCCGAGCGGCACAACCTTGCCATCCTCGACGTACCCGATTTTCGGCCCACCTCCATCGGTGGAGTAGGTGACGAGCTTCAAGCGTCCTCCCTTCTTTCCGCCATGATGCTCAGAACCACGCGGGCTATCTTAGCAACAAACCCGCCCGTCCCCGAGCGGCCTGGTTCATCCAGCGGTACACCGGCGATAAATCATCGTTGACGGTGACCGGTCAGCGAGAGAGAATACAGGCAAAAGTAAGGAGGAGCACAATGCCTGAGCCCCTGCTCAAGGTGGACCTGACCAAACCGGCCGAGGAGCAAGATCCGCCCGTCCACAACCGCTGGCACCCGGAGATACCACCGGTCGCCTCGGTCAACCCGGGGGACGTCTTCCGGGTGGAGTGCAAGGACTGGACCGACGGCTTCATCCAGGACAACGACGACGCCTCCGACGTGCGCGACATGCCCCTGAGCAGGGTGCACATCCTCTCGGGACCGGTCGCCGTAAACGGGGCCGAGCCGGGGGACCTGCTGGTGGTAGACCTGCTCGACATCGGGGTGCTCCCGGACTACCAGTGGGGCTACACCGGGATCTTCGCCCGTGACAACGGCGGCAGCTTCCTCGCCGACGTCTTCCCAGAGGCGCGCAAGGCGATCTGGAGCTTCGACGGCATCTACGCTTCGAGCCGGCACATCGGAGGTGTACGCTTCCCCGGCATCGTCCACCCGGGCCAGATGGGGACCGCGCCGAGTGCTGACCTCCTCGCCCGCTGGAACCGCAGGGAGCAGGAGCTCATCTCCAAGGACCCGGGCCGCGTCCCCCCGCTCGCGAACCCCCCGACGGAGGAGAACGCCATCCTGGGCTCGCTCTCCGGGGCAGAGCGCGACCGGGTAGCGAGGGAGGCTGCGCGCACCGTCCCGCCGCGGGAGAACTGCGGCAACCACGACATCAAGAACCTCTCGCGCGGGGCGCGGGCCTGGATCCCGGTCTACGTCCCCGGGGCGAACCTCTCGGTAGGAGACATCCACTTCTCGCAGGGCGACGGTGAGATCACCTTCTGCGGCGCCATCGAGACCGCGGGCTGGATCGACTTCCACGTCGACCTGATCAAGGACGGCATGAACCGCTACGGGATCGCGAACGCCGTCGTGCAGCCGAGCCCGATAGAACCGCACTTCTCCCCCTCGCGCTACCTGCTCTTCGAGGGGATCTCCGTGGACGACGAAGGCACACAGCACTATGTGGACGCCACGGTCTCCTACCGGGACGCGTGCCTCAAGGCGATCCGGTACCTCGGGATGTTCGGCTACGACGAGGAGCAGGCGTACGCGATCCTGAGCACCGCCCCGATCGAGGGACGGGTGAGCGCGATCGTGGACATCCCGAGCGCCTGCTGCACGGTGGGGCTCCCGGTGGATATCTTCGACTTCGACATCCGACCCTCTGCAGACGGCCCCGCCCGCGCCGACCGGGGACGCCTGGCGACCCCGCGCTAGAGATCGTGCCGGCCTACGACTACGAGTGCTCCTCCTGCGGGCGCTTCGAGGTGGTGCGCCCGATCTCGGAGGTTGCAGACCGGGCGTGCTGCCCCCAATGCGGTGCTACCTCGCGGCGCCTTTACACCGCCCCGAACGTGTCGCGCACGCCCCGCAACATCGCCGCGGCCCGCGAGAGGAGCGAGCGCAGCGCCGAGAGCCCACAGGTGGTAGGGAAGGATTACTTCGGGAAGGAGAGGCACACCCCGCACCGTCCGCACGTCGGGCGTCCCTGGCAGATAGGCCACTAGCGCTCAGGGCTGCAGGCGCACGACCTTCCAGCCGCCACCGTCCCGCATGTAGAGCAGGCGGTCGTGCAGACGGCTCTCACGCCCCTGCCAGAACTCCACGGCCTCGTGGACGACCCGGTAGCCGCCCCAGAAAGGGGGGCGGGGGATCTCCTCCCGCCCGGCGTAACGCTCCTCCAGCTCTCGCACCCGCAGATCGAGCGCTTCCCGGCTCTCTATGGGCCGGCTCTGCTCGGAGGCCCAGGCTCCCAGGCGGTTCCCACGCGGACGGCTCGCGAAATAGGCGTCGGACTCCTCGTCGGGGAGGCGCTCGACGATGCCCTCGACCCGCACCTGCCGCTCGAGCTCTCCCCAGTAGAAGAGGAGCGCGGCGCGCGGGT
Organism: Rubrobacter sp. M3-4; assembly: GCF_059772285.1. NCBI lineage: Bacteria > Bacillati > Actinomycetota > Rubrobacteria > Rubrobacterales > Rubrobacteraceae > Rubrobacter > Rubrobacter sp. M3-4. The sequence goes on along the minus strand of NZ_JCBAJP010000004.1, from coordinate 135,667 downwards.
TCTCCGCGAGCTCGCGCGCCTTGCGTCCGGCGTAGCTGGTGTAGAAGACGAAACCCCGCTCGTCGAAGCCTTTGAGCAGAACGGTGCGGGCGGAGGGCCGGCCGTCGCGGGTGGCGGTCGCGAGCGTCATCGCGTTCGGCTCGTAGAGGTCCGCGGCCAGTACCTCCTCGAACCATCGCCCGAACTGCTCCACCGGGTCCGGGGCGAGCCCGTCCTCGGAGAGACCGGCGCGGGTGTACTCCCGGCGCATCCTGGATACGTCCACCCTACCGGACACGGATACCCATCCTCATACCAACCCCCATCACGTCAGGCCGGACCGTATTCTATACGCAGCCGCTCCTTCCCGTGCATGTCCCATCTGTTGTATATTCTTTGCCCTGCACCAGCACGAGAACGCGGAGCCCGGGCAAAGCACGATGGAGAGGAGAACCCGATCCCGCCTCAGGCGGCTTCTCGAGAGAGGGATCCTGCGCCTGAGGGTGAACGGCTGGCCGGTCATCCAGACGGCCGCGGCGGCGAGCATCTCCTACTTCATCGCCACCTACATCCTCGGCAACACCCAGGCGTTCTTCGCCCCGGTGGCGGCGGTGGTCTCCCTGGGGATCACGCTCGGACAGCGCGGTCGTCGGGCGGTGGAGCTCACGCTCGGCGTCGCCGTGGGGCTCGTGGTCGCGGACCTCCTGGTGCTCGCCATCGGGGTCGGGGCGGCCCAGATCGGGGTGGTCGTCGCCCTGGCGATGGTGGCGGCGATGTTCTTCGGCGAGAGGAACATCCTGGTCAACCAGGCCGCGATCTCCGCGATCCTGGTCGTCGTGCTGCAGCCGCCGCAGTCGGGCTTCGCACCGAGCCGGCTGGTCGACGCGCTGGTCGGCAGCGGGGTGGCGCTCGCGATCCACTACCTCCTCCCCGTGGACCCCGAGCGCATGGTCGAGCGCAAGGCACGCCCGATCTTCGACGAGCTGGTCTCGGTCCTGCAGGAGATCGCCACGGCCCTGGCAGAGGGTGACCGGGAGCGGGCGGAGAGGGCGCTCACGCGATCCCGCTGGCTGGACGACCAGATACGCGGCCTCGACGAGGCCCTCGCCGCGGGCAGCGACACCGCCCGCCTCTCGCCGACCCGCCGCCGGGCGCTGCACCACCTGAGGCTCTACGCCAACGCCGCAATCCGCATAGAGCTCGCGGTGATAAACACCCGCGTCCTGGCCCGCGGCGCGGCCAACGCCCTGCGCCGTGGAGACGAGATCCCACCGCTGCTCCCCGAGGCGGTGCTCGATCTGGCGCAAGCCGTCCGGGCCCTGGAACATTTCCTCGACGAGCCCGGCCCGCCGGACGAGGCCCGCCGCTACGCCCTCGAAGCCGCGACGAAGGCCACCAGGATCCTCAAGGAACGCCACGACCTCGCGACGAGCGTGCTGGTCGGACAGATCCGCTCCTCCGTCGTGGACCTGCTGCGCAGTACGGGGATGAACCAGGAGGAGGCGCTCCGGGCGCTGGAGGAGGCGGCGGGACGTGCCTCGGAGGTGGGCTAGTCCTGCGGTCGTGCCTCCAGCAGGGAGGCCAGGTACTCGGCGGGGTGCAGCGCCCGGCGTCCGGTGCCACCCAGGATCTGCTCCCGGCACGAGGTCCCGGGCGCGACGACGACGCCATCCGACCCCCTCACCGCCGGGAAGAGCACCCTCTCCCCCATCTTCATCGATACCTCGTAGTGGCCTCTCTCGTACCCGAAGAGCCCGGCCATCCCGCAGCAGCCGGAGTCGACGACCGTGACCTCGGTGCCGGGTGCGAGCGAGAGCGCCCGCTCGGTCGGCCCGGTCCCGACGAGCGCCTTCTGGTGGCAGTGGCCGTGCAGCAGGACCGGCGAACCCTCCGCGAGCGGTAGCTCGGGCTCGAGCTCCAGGAGCGCCTCCTCGAAGAGGCGGGTGGCCGCGGCGACCTCCCTCACCCGCCCGTCGTGCGGCAACAGCTTCTCGTAGTCGTCGCGGATGGTGAGGATGCAGCTCGGCTCGAGCCCCACGATGGGTAGCCCGCGCTCGACGAAGGGGTAGAGGACGTTGACGTTGTGGATCGCGTTCCGGCGCGCCTCCTCGACGAGCCCCTCGGAGAGCATCGGGCGCCCGCAACAGGCGATGCGCGGCACCGTCACCCGCGCCCCGGCGGCCGCGAACAGGCGCACCGCTCCCTCGCCGATCGTGGGCCGCTGGTACTCGTTCCAGGTGTCGTTGAAGAGCACGACCTCCGCCGGACCCTCACCCTGCGGGAGCTCCGGGAGGATCTGCGAGAACCTCCTGCGCGCGACCCCGGGCAGCGGGCGGCGCGGGTCTATCCCGAAGAGGGCGGAGAGGCGGAGGGCGAGGCCGGTCCCGGCCACGGCGTTGTAGAGGCCGGGGGCGAAGGAGGCGGCGGCGAGCGCGCGGCGGATGTTGCCGGCGGCCCTCTGACGCAACGAGAAGCCGTGCTCTTTGCCCATCTGGTAGAGGACCTCGGTCTTCATCGAGGCCACGTCCACCTGCGAGGGGCACTCGCTCTTGCACGCCTTGCACCCGACGCAGAGGTCCATCACCTCGCGCATCCTCTCTCCGGTGAGCTCCCCAGGCGGGAGCGTCCCGTCGAGGACCGAGCGGAGCATGTTCGCCCGGGCACGGGTGGTGTCCTTCTCCTGATGGGTCGCCATGTACGAGGGGCACATCGTCCCGCCGCTCTTCTTGCGGCAGAATCCCGATCCGTTGCACAGCTCGACGGCCCGCGCGAAGTCCCCCTGCTTCGAGAAGTCCAAACCCGTCCTCACGGGCAGGCGGCGGTGCCCGGGGCCGATGCGCAGGTTGCGGTCCATCGGCTGGGGGTCGACGATCACGCCGGGGTTGAGCAGGCCCTCCGGGTCGAAGGTCCGCTTGACCTCCCGGAAGGCGTCGAGGAGTGTGCGCCCGTACATCTTCTCCAGAAACTCGGAGCGCGAGAGCCCGTCGCCGTGCTCACCGGAGATGGACCCGCCGCACTCGGCGACCAGGTCCGCGACCTCCTCGGCGATGCGGCGCATCCTGCGCACCCCCTCGGGGTCGGAGGTGTCGAGCGCCGGGCGGACGTGCAGCGTGCCCACGCTCGCGTGCCCGTAGAAGCAGGCCCAGGTGCCGTTGCGGCGTACTATCTCCTCGAAGCGGACGACGAACTCCTCGAAGCGCCCGGGCGGCACGGCGGCGTCCTCGACGAAGGCGACCGGCTTCTCCCGGTCGGTGGTACCCAGGAGGAGCGGCAGCGTGGACTTGCGGAGCTTCACCGTGCGCGCCATCTCCTCCCTGCCGCGCAGCGGGACGACCTCCGAGGCCCCGACCTCCCGGGCGAGCCCCTCCAGCCGGGCGAAGCGCTCGTCGAGCTCCTCTTCGGTCCCGCTCCACTCGACGAGCAGGATCGCCTTCGGCGTGCCCCGGACGAAGCTCGTCGCCTCCCGGTAGGCCGGGGCGCGGCGGGCACGCTCTATCGCGACGTCGTCGAGGAGCTCTATCGCGGAAGGTGATTCCTCGAGGAAGCGCACCGTCGCCCGGGCCATCTCGGAGAGGGAACCGAACTCGAAGGAGGCGATGCCGCGCGCCGGGGGGAGCTCCCGCAGCGTGAACTCGGCCCGGCTGAGCACCGCAAGGGTCCCCTCCGAGCCGCAGACGAGGCGGGTGATGTCGATCGTGTCGGGGTCGAGGAGCGCGTCGAGTCCGTAGCCCGAGACCCTGCGGACGAGCTTCGGGTAGCGACGCCGGATCTCCTCGCCGTAGCGGCCTCCGATCTCGAGCGCGTTGCGCAGAAGGCGGGCCTCGGCCCCCTCGCCACGCGCCCTCCTCTCCGCCTCCCCACGAGGGAGCGGCCGGAGCTCGACCGTCTCGCCGCTCGCCAGGATGCACCTCAGGGAGAGGATCTGGTCGGCGGTCGTCCCGTAGACGATCGAACGCATCCCGGCCGAGTTGTTCCCGACCATCCCGCCTAAAGTAGCCACGTCCGAGGTCGAGGTGTCGGCCCCGAAGACGAGCCCGTGCGGCTCGACGAGGCGGTTGAGGTCACCCTGGATGACGCCCGGCTCGACCACGCACCGGCGCCCCTCGATATCCAGGTCGAGCACCCGGTCCATCGCCGAGACGTCGAGGGCGATACCGGGGGAGGTGGCCTGACCGGCGAGCGAGGTCCCGGTCCCGCGCGGGGTGACCGGCAGATCCAGCTCCCTCGCCGCGGCGAGCGTGTGCTTTATGTCCTCCTCGGAGCGGGCGGCGACCACGGCGACGGGCCTTCTGAGGTAGATCGAAGCGTCGGTCGACCACAGGGAGCGCGAGGCGTCGTCGGTGTGCAGGGAACCTTCCAGGTTGCCGTCCAGGAGCTCGTGCAGGCGGGCGGCTTCGGGCTGTGTCCTGATCATGTCCTAAGTGTAATACTGCGGGGGCGCGATCTCACCCGTCGGGAACCGCGGATCGTCGGGGTGCGTATAACGTTGTGGCCCCGTCGTCGGGGTGATGGTTGAATGTAACGGCGCGCAGGCGACGCGGAGGTAGACCGTTGAACGGGATGGCATGGGTGAGGATGCTCATCGGGGCGACCTGGCTCGATGGGGCGGTGGAGAAGCTGGCCAACCCCCACTTCCCGCAGCAGTTCGCCGCCACGCTGCGCTCCGGGGGTTACGTGGCCCAGGCTCCCCCCTTCTTCCAGCAGTTCATGCGCCAGCACGTCATCCCGAACGCCGAGCTCTTCGCCAACCTCACCCGCGCGGGGGAGCTCGTCTTCGGGGTGCTGCTCGTCCTCGGACTCCTCACCAACCTGGCCGCGCTCTGGAGCATCGCGTTCAGCGGGATGCTCATCGTCTCCCAGGGCGGCCTCGGCTTCGGGGAAGGTCTCGCCCCACCGCAGTTTTTTACGATCGACCTGATCATGGCGCTGCTCTCGCTCCTGGTGCTGCTGAGCCCCGCGGCGAAGTCGCTCTCGCTGGACGAGAGGATCTTCAGGAAGAACTCCCTGCTCGCCCCCCTGCTCATAAACCGCCGGGCGGGCTCCCGACGCGCCACCGCCAAGTAGCAGGCCGGTGAGGCGTTGCGCCACCCCCGCAGACGGAGCGACCAGACCGACGAAGAGCTGGTGCGACGTCTGTCATCCGGGGAGTCACCCGGCGAGGCCCTCTCGACGCTCTACGACCGTTACGGCCGCACGGTCTACGGTTCGGGGATCAAGCTGCTCGGCAGCGGCCAGTCGGCCGAGGAGCTGGTGCAGGAGGTCTTCCTCAAGGTGTGGCGTTCGGCCGGGACGTTCGATCCCTCGCGCTCGAGTTTCTCCACCTGGCTCTACCGCATCACCCGCAGCGTGGCCGCGGACATGTACCGCAGGCAGTCCCGCAGCCCGGCCACGGCCGCCGGAGAGGACATCGCCGAGGTGCGTGACGCCTCTTCAGGCCCCCAGGAGATAGTCGACGACTCCTGGCTCACATGGAGGGTGCTCGTGGCGCTCGAGGAGCTGGACGAGCCGCACCGCGAGGTGCTCAGGCTCGCCTACTTCGAAGGCCTCACCCAGCGTGAGATCTCGGAGAGAACCGGGCTCCCGCTCGGCACCGTCAAGAGCCGCACCCTCAGGGCGCTCAGGAAACTGCGGGCCGGGCTCGGCCTGGCCGGCATCTCGCGGGAGGTGCTCTAGAGATGGGCTGTGAAGAAGCCCGCAGGAACCTCGGGGCACTCGCCGTGGAGGGCCTCGATCGTGAAGAGCGGGAGGAGGTCCTGCGACACGTCTCCGGCTGCCCCCGCTGCCGCAGGGAGCTCGAGGAGCTCAGAGAGACCGTCGGCGTGCTCCGCTCGCTCCCGGCTTACCCCGCCTCCCCACCGGACCTCAGGACCCGGACGATCTCGCGGGCGGCGGGAGATGCACCGCACCGGGGGTTCGTCTCCCGGAGGTGGCTCGTCCTTCCGGCCGTACTCGTGCTCGCGATCGCGGCGCTCGGATGGCTGCTTCTGGCCCAGCGCGGTTCCTCCACCCCGGTGGCGGTCGTGCGCCTCGAGCCGGTCTCCGCCTACCGCGCGACGCTCGCGCACCGGGACTACTGGGGCGTGGCGAAGCTCTACCCGGCAGACCGGGGCAACCGCCGCATGGAGCTCCGGCTGCACCATCTGGGGGACCCGGGCTCCGGCTGGCGGGTCTACCAGGCGTGGCTCGTCTCGAAGGACGGGCGCACGAGCGCGGGCACCTTCGAGGCCGGCCCCGGCAGGACCGTGGTCTGGCTCAACGTCCCCTCTCGAACCCTAAACTACGACGCCGTCGTCATCACCGTCAGAGACGGTGGACGCCCGGCTGGTGATGTCGTGCTGAGGGGCAGGATGACCCGCGGAGGCAATCAGGAGTAGTACTCCGGTGCCTTCCTGAACTTGGGCCAGGCGTCCGGGTCGTGCCCCGTCACGACGGTCGCCCCGAGCCGGTCCACTTCACGGTGTATCTTGCGCACCGAGTAGGCCACGTCGGCGGCCGAGTGGATCAGGCCGGGCAGCGCCTTCTCCTCGTAGTGATCCATCGTGTAGCAGGCGTCGGCGGTGAGCATCATCGGGCCCTCTCCCTCGAGGGTGACGACGAGCGAGGTGTGACCCGGCGCGTGCCCCGGCGTGAAGAGCGTCTTTATCGTGCCGTCCCCGAAGAGGTCGTAACCGTCGTCGTTCGGACCGTCGAGGAAGAGCCACCTGACGTCTTTGTCGAAGTCCGGACGGATGTAGGCGGTCTTCTGGAACCAGTCGGGGGTGTAGGCGTACTCGAGCTCCCGCCGCTGCACGACGTACTCGGCGTTCGGGAAGTGGCCTATCGCGCCGGAGTGGTCGAGGTGCAGATGGGACTGCACGACGTAGCGCACCGATGCCGGGTCGATGTCCAGCCGCTGGAGCTGGTTCACCACGAAGTCGTCCTCGCTCATCACCGGTTCGTAGGCGTCCACGACCACGCCCCAGTGCGCCCGGGCGTCGCGGGCCACCTCGAGCGCGTTGCCGCCGTCGAAGAGGACGTTCCCCCGGGGATGGGTGATGAGGAAGAAGGGCACCGGGATCTCGTAGGGATCGCCGAGCCCCTGGTTCATCTTTATGTACTGCACCTGCGTCTTGAGGCTCCCGCACTCGAGAAAGTACAGCCTGAGGTCGTCCGCCATCTCTCCTCCTTTCAGTGGGCCACCGGCCCCGAAAAAACCTTCTCCTTACCAGTTCTCCATCGACTCGCGGATGATGTTCGCGAGGTCCTCCTCCGTGACCTCGCGCGGCGAGCCGACGAGCAGCCGCTGCTGCTTCATGGCACCCTCGACCAGCTCCGGGATGTCCTCTTCGGTGTAGCCGAGCTCGCGCACGCCGCTTGGCGCCCCCACGTCTTTCATCAGCTGGATGAGGATCTCGGGCAGCGTGTTCTCGTCGGCCTTCTCTATCGGACGGCCGGCGAGGAGCTCCGCGACGTAGCGGTGCCTCTCGGGGGCGGCCGGGTAGGTGAACCGGAAGGAAGCCGGGGCGGTGACGATCACCGACCAGCCGTGCGGGACGAACGGGTGGTCGACCTCGTAGCCCGGCGGCCGGTAGGTGTGCTTGAGCCCGGCTATGGGGTAGGCGCAGGCGTGCGGGATGTGCACCCCGGCGGAACCGAACCCGACGCCGGCGAGCGAGGCCCCGAGCATCATGGCCCCGCGGGCCTCGACGTCCTCGCCGTTCTCGACGGCGCGCCTGAGGTACTTCCCGCCGTACTCGAGCGCCTTGGCGGACCACATGTCCGCGATCGGGTTCGCCCCCTGATACGGCGGGCGGTCGTCGGGGCTCTTGGGCTTCGGCCGGGCGTCGTAGGGCCTGGATAGATACGACTCGGCGGCATGGCAGACCACGTCGAGCCCGCACGAAGAGGTGACCTCCGACGGCAGGCTCATCGTAAGGAGCGGATCCACCACCCCGCGCGCCGGACGCAGGTACTGGTGCGAGATGCCGGTCTTGACCTTCTGCTCCGGGATGTCCAGGACGGCCACCGTGGTCGCCTCCGCCCCGGTGCCGGCCGTCGTCGGGACCGCCAGCAGCGGCTTGAGCGGCGAGGGCGGCTTCCTGCCCCCACCCACCGGCGGGTTGACGTAGTCCATGATCGGAGCCGGGTGCGTCGAGACCAGGTCGGCGACCTTGGCGGTGTCGATGCTCGTCCCGCCCCCCACCGCCACGAACCCGTCGAAGTCTCCCTCGACGGCGAAGTCCGCCGCCTCCTGGAAGGAGGCCGCCGTCGGCTCCACGTGCGCCCGGTCGAAGACCTCGACCTCTACGCCCTCCGCCTCGATAAGCTCCCGGATGCGCCCCGTGATCCCCGCCTTCACCACCCCCGGGTCGGTGACGAGCATCACCCGGCTCATCCCCAAACGCTTCACTTCCCAGCCGACCTCTTCGGCCGCGCCGGGCCCGTACTTCAGCGGCGTGGCCTCCATCGTGAAGATGGTCTCGTTGCCGGAAGACGAGCCGTCACCTCGATCGGCCATCTTAAGTGAACCTCCTCTCCCTCTTCGATCGCTTCCAGCCGCCCATCTTACCAGCGTCCATCCCCCACCGTGAAACCATTCGCACCGATTGACAATTTCCACCCTGGGAAGGAAAATTACAACCAGCCATAGGAAGAGAGGAGAAACCGCCATGCTGGTCTTCGTGGACTTCCGGGTCAACCCCAAGGAGCTCTCGCTGGAGCAGCTCTGGGAGCTGTGGGAGAGAGAAGCCGACGCAGCGAAAGGAGCCATCGAAGCCGGCAAGGTCGTCGCCCTCTACAAGGTCTCCGGCCAGCGCCGCGTCCTAGGCATCCTCGACGTCGAATCCCACGACGAGCTCGACCAGATCATCATGGCCGGCCTGCCCATGGCACACTACCTCGAGATAGCCGAAATTCTCCCCGTCCGCGAGTACTCCGCCTTCGCCGAAGACGTCCGCCGCAGATGGAGTTGATGCCAGCATATATGCTTACAGCATATAGATTCCGTACATAGTACAATCGTTTCCGCAGTTGCATCCCCGCATCAGGAGGGTTGTTTCAGTTGGCTGAGGAGAAAAGGGACCGGTCGGCGCCGGACCCGGCGGAGCTCTGGATGAAATGGTACGAGACCGGGACGAAGGCGTGGTCTGAGATGCTCTCCGGGGACAGGGAATCCTACGCGGACCCGTGGGGTCTGTACCGGCAGTGGTTCGAGAGCATGGAGAAGGTGAGGGAGAACCTCGCGTGGGGGCCTTCCGACGGGGCCGAGATGGCCGAGACGGCGGCGCGGGCGGTCGAGGCGACGACCGATCCGCAGCAGATGCAGCGGTGGTTCGAGGCCGCGATGCGCTCCTGGCAGGAGGCCGCCGAGTCGTGGATGAGCACGATGAGCCTGGCGCCGCGGTGGGCCGAGGTGATGGAGAAGGCGCGGGAGAACATGGTGCGGCAGGCCGAGGGCGGGCTCCCCACCGATCCGCTGCGCTTCGCGGTGCAGTGGTACAACGCCGTGAGCGGACCGCTCTCCGAGTTCGTGCAGGAGGCGATAGAGAAGGAGGAGGTTCTCGGCCCCTCCAGCCAGTTCCTGCAGAACTACGCCAGGTTCTACAGGATCTTCCGCAAGGCCTCCGAGGAGTATCTGCGCACGTTGCAGATCCCGACGCGCTCCGACGTGGCGCGGGTGGCCGGGCTCGTCGTCGCGCTGGAGGACAAGGTAGACCGGATCGAGGAGGCCTTCGAGGAGTTCGAGTACGGCTACGCAGAGCCCGCCACCGCCGAGGAGGTGCGCTCGCTAGAGGAGCGCATGGACCGGATCGAGGAGAAGCTCGACCGTCTGCTCGCCTCCGTGGGCGGGACCCGCACGGAGGAGCCCCGGAACGGCTCGGGCAGGAAGGAGATAAAGGCCACCGCCGCCGCCCGGCGCAAAGCCGAGGAGCTCGGGATCGACCTCAGCGAGGTCGAGGGCACGGGGGCGGACGGTCAGATCACGGTCGAAGACGTGCGCCAGAAAGGGGGGAGGTAGAAGGTGAGCGACCAGAGAAGCGCCATACCCTCCAGCCCGCAGGAGTTTCTGCGCAAGTACGGCGAGGGGGCGAGCATCGCGCTGGAGGGTGCCAGGGCGGATACCGGCCGCACCCCCAAGGAGACGATCTGGACCAAGAACAAGGCGAAGCTCTACCACTACCAGACCGGCGCCGAGAAGAAGTACCGCACGCCGGTCATGATCGTCTACGCGCTCATAAACCGTCCCTACGTCCTCGACCTCATCCCCGGCAACAGCCTCGTCGAGTACCTCTCGAACGAGGGCTTCGACATGTACATGATCGACTGGGGCACCCCGGGTGACGAGGACGCCGAGATGACCTTCGAGGACTACGTCCTCGACTATATCCCGCGCGCCGCGAGGAAGGTCATGCGCACCGCCGGGACGGAGGATTTCACCCTCTTCGGGTACTGCATGGGTGGGACGATGAGCGCGATGTACGCCGCGCTCTTTCCGGAGACGCTCAAGAACCTGCTGCTGCTGACAGCCCCGATAGACTTCAGCAAAGAGCATCTCGGTCTCTACGCGCTCTTCACCGACGAGAAGTACCTCGACGCAGACCTCCTCGCCGACGCCTTCGGGAACATCCCCGGTGAGATGATCGACACCGGCAACCGGATGATGAAGCCCATAACCAACTACGTCGGCACCTACGTGAGCATGTGGGAGCGCATCTTCGAGGACAAGTCGATGGAGACCTGGCTCGCGATGAACAAGTGGGTCAACGACGGGCCGCCGTTCCCGGGTCAGGCCTTCAGGCAGTGGATCCACGAGTTCTACCAGCAGAACAGGCTGGTGAAGGGTGAGATCTCGCTGCGCGGCCGACGGGTCGACCTCTCCCGCATCGACGTGCCGCTCCTGAGCATCGCGGGCAAGAAAGACCACATCTGCACCGTCCCGCAGGCCGAGGCGATCATGGACCTCGTCTCGAGCCGGGACAAGGAGTTCTACGTGCTCGACGCCGGGCACGTCGGGCTCCTCACCGGGCGCAACGCCAAGAAGACCCTCTGGCCGAAGGTGAGGGGGTGGCTCGCCGACCACTCAGACCCGGCGTAGATCGGGGAATGAGAGCACCTGGAGGGCGGGGGCCGCGCGCGGCCCTCGCCCTCCGTTTCGCCTACCTCACCACCGGCACCCGCAGCACGCTCACCGAGCAGGCCGGGAACTCGTGCTCGAAGGCGCTGCCCCTCGCCTTGACGCTCCTCTCGGTCACGCCGACCCGCTCGCGGCCGAAGTCGTTCGTCGCCCCGGGATCATCCCCCGTCACCTCCCGGGCCGTGGCGCTCCCCCCGAAGCTCCCGTCGGCGAGGCGCACCGAGGCCTCGACGCTCCTGTCGGGGTCGCGGTTCACGACGGCGAGGACGAGATCACCCGAGGACGGGTCGAGGGTCGCGACGGCGTCGAGAACCCTGAAGGGCCCGAGGTCCGCGACCCGGTGCGGCCAGGGCGAGGACTCGCGGCCCGCAAGGTCGTAGGTCTCGCACTCCAGGTGGATGTCGAGCACGGTGCCGTTCAGGTTCTCGGCGTAGAGCCGCAGGGGGTGGTAGATCGTCTGCAGGAAGAGCCCGTTCTCGTTCGTGAAGATCGGGGCTATGACGTTCACCATCTGGGCGAGGTTCGCGATCTTGACCGTCTCGCAGTGGCGGGCGAAGACGTTGAGGTAGGTCGCGACGGCGAGCGCGTCGGAGAGGGTGTAGCGCTCCTCGAGCCCGCTGTCCTCGGCCCGCTCCCGGAACCAGACGTTCCACTCGTCGTAGGCGACGTGGACAGGGTGCTCGACGCCCTGCTCGTAGCGGGCCCGCTCTATGAGGGCGCGGGCGGTCGTGAGCGCCCGCTCGGCCTGGTGCGGGGCGAGGACGTTCGACCAGTGGTCGTCGCTGCCGGTGTAGAGGTGGACGCTGTGGTAGTTTACCTGGCTCACCAGTCCGTCTATCACGATGCGGTCCCACTCGCTCCAGCCGTTCAGGCCGCAGCTCACGAGCTCTATCTCCGGGTCGACCCGCTTCATGACCTTGGCGAACTCGCGCGCCCGCTTAACGTAGTCCTCGGCCGAGAGCGCACCTATCTGCCACTCGCCGTACATCTCGTTGCCGAGCCCCCAGTAGCGGACGTTGTACGGCTCCTCGTGGCCGTACGCGCGCCGCAGGTTCGCCCAGTAGGTGTCGCCGGTGCCGTTGCAGTACTCGACCCATGCGGCTGCCTCGTCCATCGTGCCCGTCCCCATGTTCACGCAGATGTAGGGCTCGGTCCCTAAAGCGCGGCAGTACTCGATGAACTCGTCGGTCCCGAAGCGGTTGGGCTCCTCGGCGTGCCAGGCCAGCTCCATCCTGTTGGGGCGCTCCTCACGCGGGCCGATCCCGTCGGTCCAGTGGTAACCGGAGACGAAGTTGCCCCCCGGCCAGCGCAGGATGGGCATGCGCAGGGGCGCGAGCGCTTCGATCACGTCGGTACGGTAGCCCCGCTCGTCGCTCAGGGGCGAGCCCTCGTCGAAGACGCCGCCGTAGATGCAGCGTCCCAGGTGCTCGATGAACCCGCCGAAGATCCGGCGGTCCAGCTCACCCAGCCTGCGGTCGAGGTCTATCTTGATCTGCGCCAAAAGAGAACGCTCCTTTCAGTCGGTGAAGGTCTCACACCCACACGAGCGCCGGCGCACCAGCCCCACCGGGAGCAGTATGCGCTGCTCGCGCCGGCTGTTTCTCTCTGCAGCTTCCTCCAGAAGCAGCCTGACCGCCGCCCCGCCCGTCTCGTAGAAGGGTACGCGCACGGTCGTGAGCGGGGGCAGGGCGTGCGCGGCCATCGGGATGTCGTCGCAGCCCACGAGCGCACACTCCCGAGGAACGTCCAGACCCCGCTCGTAGAGGGCGTGCAGCACGCCGAAGGCCATCAGGTCGCTCTGGACGAAGATCGCGGTCACATCCGGTGCACGCTCGAGCAGCCGGAGTGCGGCCCGGTATCCACCCTCGGGCTCCCAGTCGCCGAACTCGACCAGCTCCGGGTCCGGGGTGATCCCCGCCTCCCCGAGCGCCCGCTCATACCCTTTGAGGCGCGCCTTCGTCACCCGCCGCCCCGGGGAGCCGGCCACGGTGGCGATCCTGCGGTGCCCGTGGCCGATGAGGTGTCCGGTAGCCAGATAAGCGGTCCTGGCATGATCGGAGCCCACGAGCGAGACCCCACCGCCGGGGACGTGGTGGATGCTCACCACCGGGATCTCCCATTCGCGCAGCATCCTGCCGACCTCCTCGTCCTCCTCGAGCTGGGGAGCGGCGGCGAGGATGCCCCCGACCCGATGCTCGACGAGCATCCGCAGGCAGCGGGCGGCGTCGGAGCCCTCCTCATCCAGGCTGCAGATGAGCACACCCCGACCCATTTTGCGCGCCTCCCGCTCGGCACCGACGACGAACTGCGCCAGCACGTAGTCGCTCAGGTTGCTCGCCAGGATCCCGATCGTCGAGGTGCTCTGCGTGACCAGGTTGCGCGCGAGGGCGTTCGGCACGTACCCGAGCTCTCTCGCCGCCTCGAGTATTCTCTCCTCGGTCTGCTTCGAGACCGTACCCTTGCCGTTCAAGACCTTGCTCGCGGTCTGAAAGCTCACCCCCGCGAGCGCGGCCACGTCCCGCAGAGAGACACCAGCCAAACTCTCCCCCCTCTAGCCCTTGAGCCCGGTGTTCGCTATGCCTTCGACGATCTGACGCTGGAAGAAGATGAACGCCACGAGCAGCGGCAGACCGCCCAGGACGGCGGAGGCCATGATCTGGGCGTAGTGGATGCCGAAGGCGCTCTGCACGGTGGAGAGCCCGAGCGGGATCGTCATCATGTCGGTGCTCGTCACCACGATCAGGGGCCAGATGAAGTAGTTCCACGAGCCGACGAACGTGAAGATCGCGACCGCCGCGAGCGCGGGTCTGGCGAGCGGCATCCAGATCTGCCAGTAGATCCTGAGCCGGCTCGCCCCGTCGACGAGCGCGCTCTCCTCCAGCTCGCGCGGGATGCCGTCGAAGAATACCTTGAGGATGAAGACGGCGAGCGCCGAGGGGAGCTGCGGCAGGATGATCCCCTGGTAGGTGTTGACGAACCCGACCGCCTGCATCTCCGAGAACAGCGGTACGATCAAGACCTGCGGCGGGACCATCAGCCCGGCGAGCACGACCCAGAAGAGCACCGTCCGGCCGCGGAAGGGGATGCGCGAGAGCGCGTAGGCGGCGAGGCTCGCCAGCAGCACGACGAAGACCGTGACGACTATCGAGACGAGCGCGCTGTTGGCGTACCAGCGCAGGATGTCCCCCGCCTCTATCACCTGCCTGAAGGAGTTCAGGTTGAAGTGCGAAGACGCCCAGGTGATCGGGGTCTTCGTCGTCTCGCTCTCGGGCTTGAGCGCGGTGTCGATCGCCCAGGCGATCGGCAACAGCCACGCCGCGGCGAGCACGGAGAGAACCGCGTAGGTGACGATCGTCCCCGCCCTGCCCCGCCGACCGGGGACGGGCCCCTTTTGCGATACGCGAGCGAGTCCCCGCGGTGCTTCCGCTTCCATCAGACGGTCTCCTCCCTTCTGCGGCTGAACAGGAACCAGACCACCGAGGCGGCCAGGATGATCACGAAGTAGACCACCGAGACGGCCGAGGCGTAGCCGATCTGGTAGGCGGTGAAGCCCTGGTCGTAGAAGTACTCGATGATGGGCCGGGTGGTGAAGTTCGGCCCCCCGTAGGTCATTATGTAGACCTGGTCGAAGATCTTGAGCGAGGCGAGTATCTGCAGCGCGAGCACCAGCAGTGTGGTCCGCTTGAGCAGGGGCAGCGTGACCCAACGCGCCTGCGCCCAGGCACCCGCCCCGTCGACCGCCGCCGCATCGTACAGCTCGCGCGGTATCTCCTGCAAACCCGCGAGATACAGCACGAAGTTGAACCCCAAAGTCCACCAGATGGTGGTGATGACTATCGAGATCATCGCGACGTTCGGGTCCCCGAGCCAGGCGACGTTGCCCAGAATGCCGCCGAGGACGCCGTCGATGAGCCCGAAGCCGGGCTCGTACATCCAGATCCAGATGAGGCACACCACCGAGACCGGCAGGACGAACGGCGCGAAGAACGAAAACCGGAAGATCCCCTGCCCCCGCACCACCCGGTTGGTGAGCATCGCGAAGACGAGCGCCAGGATCACCAAGGGCGGAGTCGAGAGGATCGTAAACCAGACCGTGTGCCACAGCGACTGCCAGAAGGCGGGATCGCCGAAGAGCCGCCCGTAGTTCTGAAACCCCAGAAACTGCGAGCCCCCGGTCCCGACCAGGCTCTTGTTGGTGAAGCTGTACTTGAACATCAATATGACCGGCCAGATGAGGAACAGCGCGTACGCCGCCATGAACGGCAACATGAAACCCCATCCGGTCAGGTCTCTGCGCCACCGGCCCCCTCCTCCGCTCTTGACGGCCGGCACGGCCGGGGCGCGTACCATCTCCTGTCCTGCTTCCATCTCTCCCTCACTCCTCCTTCTCAGTAAGGTTTGGGCAGCGAGACCTCCTGCTGCAGGTAGGCCCGGAACTGCCTCACCCCCTGCCGGGGCGACATCCTGCCGGCCATCACCGCCTGGAAGATCCCCGAGGCGTGCGACTCCATGATCGAACCAGACCCGCTGAACCAGGCGATCGGGTCGGTGACGACGTACTTCGCCACCCCGGCGTAGTTGCTCTGCGGCTCGAGGTGCCGGTACTTCTCGCTCTGCACCACGGGCTGGTAGGCGGGGATGTGCCCGCCCTGCGCCCAGACGTAGCTGTCCTTGAGCATGAAGCTTATGAACTCGAGCGCGGTCTTCTTGTGCGCCGGGTCAACACCCTTCGGGATGATGAACGAGTGGTGGTCGGCCTGCGCCGCCCTGTAGGTGTAGACCTTCGGGAAGGGCACCATGTTGAAGTTCATCTTCGCTGCCTGGAAGGTCGTCACCTCCCACTCCCCGTTCCAGTAGAGCCCGGCCTGCCCGTTCTGGAAGAGCGCGACAGACCCGCCGTAGTCCATGTTGATGGGCATCACCCTGTACTTGAGCGCCAACTCGGTCATGAACCCGAGAGCCCGCTCGGCCTTCGTGTCGTCCATGACCACCCTCTTCGCATCGTGCGAGAGTATCGGCGCCCCCTTCTTCATCTGCCCGTAGAGCGTGAGAAAGAGCCGCCACGGCCCCGCCGAATCGTTGGGGTAGAAGGAGACCCCCCACTGTCCGGTGACCTTCTTGACCTTCTCGAGCACCTTCACGACCCGTCCCGGGCTGTCCATCGGTACGAGGTTGCCACCCGAATCGAGGACCCCCGCCTTCCTGCAAATGTCCACGTTGTAGTACTGGACGAATGGATGCGTGTCGAGCGGGACCGCGTAGATCCTGCCGTCGTACTTCGCGAAGTCGAGCACCTGCGGCAGGAACTTGTCCGGCCCGATCCCGTACCGCGAGAGCTCCTCCGGACGCAGCTCCTCCAGAAGACCGGCCGGCGCATAAGCCCCCATCTTCGCCAGGTGCATCACCGCTACATCCGGAGGACTCCCCCCCGCTATAGCCATCGAGAGCTTGGTGTAGTACGGGTTGCCCCACGACAGCGTCACCGCGTTGAGCGTTATCCCCGGATGGCTCCTCCTGAACTGGTTCTCCATCTCCACCATCCGGACCCCGTCCCCACCACCGAACAGGTTCCAGTAATCGATGCTCCGCGCCCCGCCACCGACCAGCGCCGCCGAAGGCCCGCACGAACTCACCGCCAGACCAGCCGCCGCAACCGCAGCCCCACTCAGAAACGTGCGCCGGCTGACGGACCGCCCAAGGAAAGACCGGCCCTCTCCGCTCATACCACGTCCCTCCTTCCACACCCCGCCTTGGTTTAGGCGAACGTTCGCCTAAACCATTGGAAGGCTAACATCGTGCGGCAGGAAGATCAAGTACGAGACGTGGTGGGGCTCAGGCTTCGGGGAGGCCGAGCTGTTGGCGCAGGCTCTCCATATCCACTCTGCCGGAGTGTTCGACGAGCAGGCCTTCTCTGAACCGGTCCTGGAAAGAGGCTTCGAAGGAGGCTTTGCGTCCCGTCGGGGGGTACCAGAGGACGCCACCGCGGTCGGTTCCGGAGAGCAGCAGGCGGGTTTCGACCGTATCGTCCCGGGCTCGCTGCTCCTTTATGGAGAGGCGGAGGTCCGGGAAGCTCGCGTGGAGGTCGAGGATGCTCCGTTCGAAATTACGCCGGCCCTTCAGGTGGTGGACCTCGTCGGAGACTTCGGGGTCGAGCAGTTCGTCGAGCAAGGAGAGGTCTTTGAGGGCGAACGCCTCCTCGTAGAGCCGTCGTGTCCGGTGGAGGTTCGCCTGCTCCGTTCTCTCGCGTTCCTCCTGGAGGCGTCTCTTACTACGGGGGAGTGCCCCGTAGAGTGCGGTTCCGAAGAAGATCCAGCAGAGCGCGGCGAAGATGGAGGGAGCCGCGAGGACCACCTGGGACCAGAGGCCCTGTGCACCGGGCCGGGAGGAACTGCCGAGGTACCATTGGAAGAGCGAGAGGCTTATCAGGGGGAGGCTGATCACGCCGGCGGGCAACAGGGCGAAGCGGGCCCGGCCCAGGCCCCTCCGCGCGCTCGAGGCCGCTGCGCCGGCGAGGATCGCTGCGACCGGCGGGCCCCAGAACCAGAGTAAGAACATGGTTCTGATCCCGCCATCCAAAAGACCGAGCCACAGTATCTGGTCCCCGTAATGGAGCCACTCCCGCAGGATGTAGGCTGGGGGCACTATGCAGGTGAGAAGGGCCACGGCGAGCCCCGAGAGCGCCGCCACACGAAACGTACTGCCACCCTCGCAGACGACGGCCCAGACCCCGAGCAGGGCCAGCGGGATCATGAAGCTCCTCGCCGGTTCGCCCACGAAGTATGCGAGGTCGTAGAACCCGTAGAGCGGATGGTAGGGACCGTAGAACTGAACCAGCAGGTTCGTCACGCCCTCGAACAATCCGAGAGCACCGACGAGGACCGCGGCAACCCCGGCAACGCGCACCAGGGCGGGCCGCCGAAGTGTCTTCTCCAGCGGCCCGCCCTGGTGCGTCATTCCCTCTTTGATCCGGACGAGGAGAGAACCGCGCAGGGTACGGAGCCCCCTATCGCCACCCCCGCCTAGGAGATGCGTTCGAAGATCGCCGCGATCCCCATCCCTCCGCCGATACAAAGCGTCACCAGCCCGTAGCGTCCTCCGGTACGCCTGAGCTCGTGCAGGATCTTGACGGTGAGGATCGCCCCGGTGGCGCCTATCGGGTGGCCGAGCGCGACCGCCCCGCCCAGAGGGTTGAGCCGCTCCTCCGGTACGCCCAGCTCACGCCCGACGGTGACCGCGATCGAGGCGAAGGCCTCGTTCGCCTCGACGATGTCCATATCTTCGATCGAGAGCCCCGCCTTCTTCAATGCCATCCGGGAGGCCGGGATCATACCCGTACCCATCAACGCCGGGTCCACGCCGGTCACGGCCGCCGAGACGAGCCTCCCCGCCACCGGCAGATCGAGCTCTTCGGCCTTTCTGTCGGTGGTAACGAGCATCATCGCGGCGCCGTCGTTTATCCCGCTCGAGTTGCCCGCCGTAACGGTGCCCCCGTCACGTTTGAAGACCGGCTTGAGCCGGGCGAGGCTCTCGACGCTCGTGTTCGGACGGACGTGCTCGTCGGTGGTGAACCGGATGGTCTCCTTCTTCTGCTTCACCTCGACGGGGACGATCTGCTCCTCGAAGTACCCCTCCTGGATGGCCCGGGCCGCCCGCTGGTGGCTGCGCGCGGCGTAGGCATCCTGGTCCTCACGCGAGACGCCGTACTTCTCGGCCACGTTCTCGGCGGTCACGCCCATGTGGTAGTCGTTGAAGACGTCCCACAGCCCATCGTAGACCATGTGGTCCAGGATCTCCCCGCCCGGCATCCCCATCCGGTAGCCGTAGCGGGCCCTGGGCAGCAGGAAGGGCGCCTGGTCCATGCTCTCGATCCCGCCGGCGAGCACCACCTCCGCGTCACCGAGCGCCACCTCCTGCGCCGCAGAGACGATCGCCTGCAGACCGGATCCGCACATCCGGTTGAGCGTCATCCCGGGGACGCTCACCGGGAGGCCGGCTTTGATCCCGACCTGCCGCCCCGGGTTCATCCCCTGCCCAGCCGAGAGGATGTTGCCGACGATCACCTGATCTACCTGCTCCCCCTCCACGCCCGAGCGGGAGATGACTTCTCGGGCCACCGTGGCCCCAAGCTCGGTCGCCGGCACGTCCTTGAGAGCCCCGCCGAACGTCCCGATCGCCGTCCTCAGGGGAGTGGAGACCACTATCTCCGTTCCGTTGTTCCCAAAGCTCAAGGCGGCTCCTCCTATAGATCGTCCTCACTCATGCAAGTAAGGATACACCTCAGCGCCCGCCACGCCTCTGCATCTCCTCGAAGGTGCTCTGGTAATAGGAGAACATGGAGTTGAGGAAGTTCATGTAGGCGCTTATCGACTCCTGAGAGAGCTCCTGGAAGGCCTCGCGCTGCTTCTGGGTCTGCTCCAGCAAAGCCTCCGTGGTCGAGCGGGTTCCTTCGGCCTGGCTCTGCAGCTCCTCCATCACGCTCTCGAAGAACTTCCGCGTCAGCTCGGCCCCACGCTCCTGAGCCTCCATGGAGTGCCCGGAGACGGTCCGGTAGGACTCCATTATCGCCTCGGCGAACTTCTCCGCCGCCGCGTTGACCTTCTCCATCTGATCGCGCATCCGACGGTCGTCCATGGAGGACCTCCTTTCCCTCTACCACCATGCAGCATAACATACGAGCGGGGGCCGGGCGGAATCGCCCGGCCCCCGCATACACGCCGCTTTGCTCCGGCTTACCTGGCCAGCCGGCTGGCAGCCTCGAGACCCTCCCTGTAATAGGTGAAGGGTGCATACAAGAGGTCCAGATAGGCCTCCACGCTCTCCTCGACCAGCTCCTGGAACGCTTCGCGCTGCCGCTCGGCACGCTCAACCAGCTCCTGCGTGAACGCCCGGTTGCTCTCCGCCTGATAGCGGAGCTCCTTTATCGCCCCATCGACCATCTCCTGCATGAAACGCACGTTGCGCTCCTGGAGCCCGATGGCGTGATCCAACACCGCCTGGTAGGAGTCGCGCGCTCCATCGGCCAGCTTCTGGGCCGCCTCATTCGTATTGTTCTTGCTCGTCATCCTCTCAACCTCTCCTTTCTTTATGCCCGACCGCAGGGATCTCACTTCTTCCCCCCCTCACGGCCTTCCTCTTCTTCATCCTCCTCGGAGCGCATCGGCTGCCCCGTGTATAGCCTGAAGAAGGTGTCCATCGTCTTCTGATACTGCTCCAAAGACTTCGCCCAAAAGTCCAGATAGGCCCTGCCGGCGTCCGTGATCGAATACATCCTCCGCGCCGGCCCCCCCTCCGAGGTCTCCCACGTGGACTTCACGATCCCGTCCTTCTCCATCTGCCTCAGCGTCCGGTACAGCGTGCCCGGGTTCATCGCCTCGAACCCGAACTTCGCCGCCCGCTCCATCAACTCGTACCCATAGGAATTCCAGTCCCGCAGCGACAGCAGAATCACCGGAACCAGCCAGTTGCGCGGACGGGCCTCAGCCTTCCTCGGATCCGGTCCTCTTCTCTCCTCTCGCTCGTTCATCTTCCTCTCTTTCACGCTGTGTGCAGTTTACACATATATTCAGAAATGTCAAGCATGTGGGCGCGCCTTCATGGATCGTGGTCGGTGTGGTTTATGGAGGTGAGCTTCCATGGTCCATATATATGCCGCTCACATATTTTGAATCAGATTTTACCCGGCTGTTAGACTGGCTACACGGAAGAGAGAAAGGGGTTGTGGAGGTGAGTGAGCTCAGGGGATCGGTGGCGGTAGTGACGGGGGCGGGGAGGGGGCTCGGCAGGGCGATAGCGGAGGAGCTGGCATCCGGTGGGGCGCGGGTGGTGGTCAACTACTCGCGCAGCCGGGGACCTGCGGAGGAGCTGGTCGAGAAGCTGAAGGCGGAGGGGATGGAGGCGGTGGCCATCCAGGCCGACGTCTCGGAGGCCGGGCAGGCGGCGCGTCTCATCTCCGAGTCGCTCGAAGCCTTCGGCGGGATAGACGTCCTGGTCAACAACGCGGGCATCAACATAGACAAGACGATGAAGAAGCTGAGCGTCGAGGAGTGGGACAGGGTCGTTCAGGTGGACCTCAACAGCTGCTACTACACGGTCAAAGCGGCGCTCCCCCATTTCATTGAGAAGGCTTCCGGCAAGATCATAAACATAAGCTCCTTCGTCGGACAGATGGGCAACTTCGGGCAGGCCAACTACGCCGCCGCCAAGGCGGGCATCATCGGCTTCACCAAGACCGCGGCCCTGGAGCTCGCCCGCTACAACATCACGGTGAACGCCGTGTGCCCAGGTTTCATAGAGACCGACATGTTCGCCGGCGTCCCGGAGAGCGTGGTGAAAGAGAAGATACTGCCCCGCATCCCCCTCGGCCGCGTCGGGAAACCCCAAGAGGTCGCCCGCGCCGTCCGTTACCTCATCGTCGACGGAGACTACATAACCGGCCAGACCCTCAACATCAACGGCGGGATCTACATGTAGATCCCGCAGACTCCAGCCGAACCTCGCTACATATGACCCTTTTGGTTATATCTTCTTGCAGTATATATTTTCCGCACGTATATAATTTATTCATGGATACTGACCGTCTGGGCGGTCTGGCATCCATCTGATGCAGGCTCGACAGAAGAGGTGATCTTCGTGGGAAACCTGGAGGGTCGTGTCGCGGTCGTCACTGGGGGGGCGCGTGGCATAGGGGCGGCCGAGGCCAAGAGGCTAGCGAAGGACGGGGCGAAGGTAGCGGTCTTCGACCTGTCGGCAGAGGCGTGCCAGGAGACGGTAGCGGAGATCGAGAAGCTCGGTTCGGAGGCGATGGCGGTGGCGTGTGACGTCTCGCGCGCAGATCAGGTCGAGGAAGCCTTCGAGAAGGTGGCCGAGAGGTTCGGGACGGTGGACATCCTGGTGAACAACGCCGGCGTGATCCGGGACAACCTCTCGTTCAAGATGAGCGAGGAAGACTGGGACACCGTGCTCGACATACATCTCAAGGGCAGCTTTCTATGCTCGAAGGCTGCGCAGAAGTACATGGTCGAGCAGGAATACGGCAAGATCGTGATGACCTCCTCGGTCGTGGCGCTCGGGAACCGGGGTCAGGCGAACTACTCGGCGGCGAAGGCGGGGGTGCAGGGTCTGACCCGTACGCTGGCGCTGGAGCTGGGTCGGTTCAACATCAACGTGAACGCGGTTGCGCCCGGCTGGATCGAGACCGAGATGACCAAGGCGGCGGCCGAGCGGGTGGGCATGACGATGGAGGAGATGAAGGAGCGCTTCGCGAGGAGCATACCGCTGCGCAGGTTCGGCCGGGTCGAGGACGTCGCCAACGTGGTGGCCTTTCTGGTCTCCGACGAGGCCTCCTACATAAGCGGCGAGACGATCTACGTCGCGGGGGGGCCTTCGAGCTCGGTGGTTTAGTTGCCGCTGCGCCGTAGAAACCCGTTCGGGGTATCGAGGAGGGCCGGACCGGGGGGCGGGAGAGCCCTGGCAGCCGGTGGCCTGCTCGTCGGCGGCGCCGCGGTTGTCAACCACAGGCTCAGGAACGCGGGGGAAGGCACGTCCGCCGGTATCGGTGGGGAGGAGCGTGTCTACCGCTGGCGGGAAGGGAGGATAGCGTATTCCGTGGCGGGTGAGGAGGATGCTGCTCCTCTCGTGCTCGTCCACAGCCCGCAGATGGGGGCTTCGTCCTTCGAGTTCCGCCGCAATATGCTCCCGCTCGCGCGCCGGTTCAGGGTCTACGCCCCGGACTTCCTCGGCTACGGTCGCTCAGACAAACCCCGACGTCGGTACACGCCGGAGGACTTCGCCGCGCAGGTAGAAGACTTCGTGCGGGAAGAGATCGGGCGCCCCGCCCACCTGCTCGCGAGCTCGCTCTCGTGCGCGCTCACGATGCCCGCGGCGGTGAGGAGCCCGCGCCTCTTCGGGCGGCTCGTGTTCGTCTGCCCCACCGGCTATGCGGCGCTCGCGCGGCCATCGGGGAAGCTCGGGCAGACGATCGAGGCCGGGCTCATCTCCCCCATCGTCGGGGAGAGCGTGTATCACGCGCTCACCAGCCGCCGGGCGCTGCGTTTCTACCTGGAGCGCGCCCTCTACCACGACCCGGATCTCGTGACCCCGCAGCTGGTCGAGGGGTACTATACGGCGAGCCACCGGGAGGGAGCGCGGTACGCCGCGGCGGCCTTCGTCTCCGGCCGGCTCAACCAGGATGCGGGGCCGTATTTCCCCAGGCTGCCGCAGCGCATCCTCATCTGTTGGGGACAGGAAGCCCGGGCGATGCCGGCCGGCCTCATCCACGACTTTCTGCTGCGCAACCCGCGTGCCGAACCACGCTTCTTCCGTGAGGCGGCCCTGATGCCGCACGATGAACGCCCCGAGGCTTTCAACCGTGAGGTGGAGGAGTTCCTGACCCGGGAGTAGGCCGAAGGAACCGCAGTTTCATGCAGAAGAAACCGGCGGGCGGGGGATCCCCCGCCCGCCGGCCGTCATGGGAGGTCTCGCGTGCTCCGTCCGGGAGGGCCTAGCGCCGCTCGGAACGCTCCGGATCACGCGGGCGCTCACCGGACTCCTCGTCCCTGAGCTCCTCGCGCGCGGCCTTCACGCCCTCCTCGGCCGCCCGAACCGCCTTGGGCTTCTTCTCCTTCTCGTCCTCGCTCTCGGCGGAGTTCATGCCCTCTCTGAACTCTCTCACCCCCTGCCCAAGCCCCTTGGCCAGCTCGGGGATCTTCCGACCGCCGAAGATGAGCAGCAGGATGACGAGGAGGATCAGCAGGTGTGTAGGTTGTTCAAGCCCCGCGAACATCGAAGCGCATCCTTTCCTCTCTCACGCTCTCTACGGGTATCATACCTCATTGTATCCCGAGCGGAGGGTCTTGGAGTAACATCCCGGGTCCTCCCGGGAGAATAATCGCACCTTCCACGAGATCTGGAGGGGGACACCGTTCGGCGTCCCCCTCCAGATCTCCTACTCCAGGTAGTCGTAGCCGGGGAGGGTGAGGAACTCGACGAAGTCGTCCTGGGTCGAGATCCGCTCGAAGAGCTCCCGGGCCTTGCCGAACTCGAAGTCGCGCTCGAAGCGCTCGGGGCCGTAGATGTCGTCCCTGATCTTGGTGAGCTCCTCCTCGACGACCCGGTGGAAGAGCTCCTTGGTCACCTCGGTGCCGTCCTCGAGTACGCCCTTGGGGTGGTGGATCCACTGCCAGACCTGCGCCCGCGAGATCTCGGCGGTCGCGGTATCCTCCATGAGGTTGAAGACCGGGACCGCCCCGCGTCCGGCGAGCCAGGCCCCGAGGTACTGCAGCCCGACGCTAACGTTGTTGCGGAAGCCCGCCTCGGTGATCGTGCCCTCCGGCTTCTCCAGCAGGTCGGCGGCACTCACCCGCACGTCCTCGCGTTTTTTGGTCTCGATCTGGTTGGGCTGAGGCATGTAGCGGTCGAAGACCTCTTTCGCGGTCTGCACGAGCCCCGGATGCGCCACCCAGGTACCGTCGTGCCCATCCTTCGCCTCACGCTCCTTGTCCGCGCGCACCGCGGCGAAGGCCCGCTCGTTCTGCTCCGGGTCGCCCTTCACCGGGATCTGGGCCGCCATCCCCCCGATCGCGTGCGCCCCGCGCCTGTGGCAGGTCTGGATCGTGAGCTGGGTGTAGGCGCGCATGAAAGGCACGGTCATCGTCACCTGGGCCCGGTCGGGCAGGAGCATGTCGTGCTCGCGGAACTTCTTGATGTAGGAGAAGATGTAATCCCACCGGCCGCAGTTCAGGCCCGCGGCGTGCTCCCTGAGCTCGTAGAGGATCTCGTGCATCTCGAAGGTGGCGAGGATCGTCTCGATGAGCACGGTCGCCTTGATCGTGCCGCGTGGGATCCCGAGCTCGTCCTGCGCCATCAGGAAGACGTCGTTCCAGAGCCTGGCGTCGTGGTGGCTCTCGAACTTGGGCAGGTAGAAGTACGGCCCCGTGCCCAGATCCTCCAGCAGCGCCCTGTGGTTGTGGAAGAGGTAGAGCCCGAAGTCGAAGATCCCGGCCGGCACCTGCCTGCCGTCGACGAGCATGTGCTTCTCGAAGAGGTGCCAGCCGCGCGGCCGCACCAGCAACGTCGCCAGCTCCTCACCCAGCTCGTAGTGACGCCCGGTGTTGGGGTCGTCGTAGGTGATGGTGCGGTTGACCGCGTCCCGGATGTTGTACTGGCTCTCGATCATGTTGTGCCAGGTCGGGCAGTTGGCGTCCTCGAGGTCGGTCATGTAGGTCGAGGCGCCGGAGTTGAGCGCGTTTATGAGCATCTTGCGGTCCGGAGGACCGGTTATCTCGACCCGCCGATCCTGCAGATCCTCCGGGACCGGCGCTATCTTCCAGTCCCCCTCGCGGATGTGCCTGGTCTCCGGGAGGAAGTCCGGCATCTCCCCGGCGTTTATCCTCTCCTGGCGCTCCTGCCTCTCCCTGAGAAGCTCGTGGACCCGGCCGGTGAACTCCCGGGCGAGCTTCGCAACGAACGAGACCGCCTCCGGCGTGAGCACGCTCTCGTACTCCCGCGGAACGGGCGCGGTGAACTCCACACCCTCCGGCAACCCGCTGCTACCGTCTGCCATGATGCTCCTTCCCGATCGTTCTGTCGTACTACGGAATTACTTTACCAGGAAGCAACACCGGATGCTCACGGAGGTAAGGCCACCTGCGAGCCCTTATACTCACACCAAAAGAGCGAAGCTGATATCCGAGAGGTGAGAGATGAGCGAGAGAAGAGCGATAGTCGTGATGGAAGGGGATCAGACGGGGCAGGAGCTGCTCGAGGAGGCGCTACGGGTACTCGACCCCTCGGTCACTCAGCTCGAACTCGAGTTTCTGCGCTTCGATCTGTCCCTCGAGAACCGGCGCAGGACGAAGAACGGGGTGGTACACGAGGCCGCGGAGGCCATGAAGTCGGCCGGTCTGGGCATGAAGGCCGCGACGATAACGCCCGAGGGAGCCGGGGACGTGGGTTCCCCGAACGCCATCCTGCGCAAGGACATCGGTGGGACGGTGATCGTACGCACCGGCCGGCGCATCCCCGGCGTCAACCCGTTGCCGGGCGTCCACGCCCCCATCTCGGTGGTCCGGATGGCGGTGGACGACGCCTACGGGGCCGAGGAGCGTCGTGAAGGTGAGGGGCTGGACGAGGTCGCCTACCGCACCGAGCGGATAAGCCGCAAGGTCTGCCGGGGGGTGGCCGAGTTCGCCTTCATCCAGGCCAGGAGGATGCACGCCAAGGTCTTCGGCGGACCGAAGTGGACCGTCTCGCCGGTCTACGAGGGGATGTTCAAGGAGGAGCTCGACCGGGCGGCCGAGAAGAACCGCGACGTCCGCTACGAGCCGCAGCTCATCGACGCCACCTACGCGCTGCTGCTCTCCAGCTACGGAGAGCCGATGGTGATCCCTGCCCTCAACCGCGACGGCGACTGCCTCTCGGATCTGGTGCTGCAGATGTTCGGCTCGATAGCCGGGGCTGAATCGCTCCTGATCTCGCTCGACGACGACGAGAACCCGGAGATCGTGATGTCCGAGGCCCCGCACGGCACGGCGCCCGCGCTCGAGGGCAAGGACATCGCCAACCCGATGGCGATGATCCTGGCCGGTGCGGCGCTTCTCACCTTCGTCGGTTCCGAGCACGCGAGCCGCGTCTCCCGCGCGATCTACGAGGCCACCTTCGAGACGATCCTCGACGGCACGAAGACGGCCGACCTCGGCGGCTCGGCGCACACCACGGAGTTCACCGACGAGGTGATCCGGCACGTGAAGAACAAGCTCGAGGTGTGGAGCACGCTGGCGTGAACGGACGTCTGGCGGACGCGGCGCTGCTCGCTGCCAGAGGGGGCCTCCCGGATCTCCCGGTGGCCCTATTCACGCTCGCCTGCGGCGCGGCGTTTTTGCTGCGGCGCTAGACCCCGAAGCGATCCAGGGTGCGCCGGACGGCGGCGAGGTACCCGCCGCCGAAGAAGTACACGTGCACCAGCAAAGGATAGAGGTTGTAGAGGTCGCGCCGGACTTCGAAGAAGCCTTCCTTTATGGGGCGGATCTCGGAGTACCGCTCGAAGAACGCCTTCCCGAAGGAATCGAAGAGGGAGATGAACGCGAGCTCCACCTCGGGGTCGGCGTGGTAGATGGCCGGGTCGAGGAAGGCGGCTATGTGATCTCCTTTCGCCAGCACGTTGGCGCTCCACACATCCCCGTGGATGAGGCCCGGGGGCTGCGGCTCGCCGATCTCATCGGCGAGCCGCTCCGCGAGCCGTCCGACCCGGCGCGCATCCTCCGCCGGGAGCCGCCCCGCCTCACGGGCCACCCGCGCCAGGTAGAGCAGGCGGTGCTCCCGGAAGAAGTCCACCCAACTCTCCGTCCAGGGATTCGGCTGAGGGAGGCTCCCGATCAGGGTGTCCCGCTCGTGGCCGTAGGCCGCCCCCCCGATGTCGTGCAGCGCCGCCAGAAGCTCGGCGGCGTGGCGCTCTGCGGCCGGGGAAAAGCGGCTCTCCCCCTCCACGAACTCCATCAGCAAAAGATGCTCCGAGCAGTGCAGCACCTCCGGCACCGGGAGGCTGCTCCGCTCGCGCAGATAGCGCAGCATGTACGCCTCGCACTCCAGCTGGGCCCCGCCCTCCCTATCCACCTTGGCCACGAGCGGGGTGCCATCGGAGAGTTCCACTTTGTAGACCTCGCCGATGCAGCCTCCGCCCAGCGGCCGGGCCGAGACGAGGCGCTCCCCCAGCGCCCCCTCCACGCCCTCCGAGAGCAGCCTATAGGACATTGCTCTTCAGGTGCTTGCGGCGGATCTCCTCCAGCAGTCCTCCGGCAGCCTCCTCGAGGAGGAGCGCGACGTACTCGAAGCCCTCGGGGCCACCGTAGTACGGGTCCGGCACCTCCGTCTGCGGGACATCGGCGAATTCCAGGAAGGACCGGACCTCGACCCGCCCGTCCGGGCACAGCGAGGAGACCGCCCGGTAGTTCTCCTCGTCCATCGTGAGGATGTAGTCGAAGCTCTCGCAGTCCTCCGGTGAGATCTGACGCGCCCGCTGCCCGCTTATGTCCACCCCGCGTCGCAGGGCGGCCTCCTGCGCCCGCGGGTCGGGCGGCTCGCCGATGTGCCAGGATCCGACCCCGGCGGAGTCCACGAGGATCTCGCCTTCCAGCCCCTCACGCCGCACCATCTCCTCGAAGATCCCCTGCGCGATCGGCGAGCGGCAGATGTTACCCATGCAGACGAACAGGACGCGTACCAAACGCACCTCCCGGTCGTGGACGTACACCCTCAGGAAGAAGAGATTTTCACCCGGGAAGCCCCCGGGATCAAGCACCCCCGACATTCTCCCGGCATTCGAAAAGAAAGCGGCTTTCAGCGTCACATCCCCGGCTCACCGGGCGGTGCGCCGCCCGGCGGATCGTGCCGCGGGCATCCGCCCCTGCTTGAATCTGAGTCGCAGGGCATCACCCAAGAACGCATCGCTCCAATCCGGAAGATCAAGGAGATTCAGACAGAGCCCGTCCACGGATGGCATGACCATGCAGAACCAGTACTTATCCCCACACCTGGGGAGTCTCCGCGTGCGCGTTTCGCGCAGAGGCAGCCCGTGCCCGCAGGAGCACGGCCATACCAGGTATTAATACCCGCTACGCCTACAGGTATTGATTAATGTCTACCTTGATCACCCCACCCTTTCCAAAATCCCCGGCAGGCAATAGACTTCTGGCAGGCTCTCCCGCGGTTTCAGGGCTCATTCCGAAGCTCACCGGGGAGGCCGACCATCAAGCCGGGGTCCGGCGCTACGCTCCAACCCTCCCCCTACGGAGCGCCGGGCCCGTCTGCCGTCTGCTGCGGGCTTCATATTTGCTAGACTGGGTTTCGAGTCGCGTTCGAGGGAAACCCAAGGAGGATGAAGGCATGAGCGAGGTTCGCAGGGTCGGGATGCTCACTGGAGGGGGCGACGCGCCGGGTCTAAACGGCGTGATCCGGGCGGTCACGACCCGATGCGCCGGGGAATACGGCTACGAGGTAGTCGGGATCAAGCGCGGATGGAAGGGGCTGCTGGCTCCCGAAGAGGACTCGGTCGTGAAGCTCGGCGTGGAGGACGTGCGTTACATCCTCCAGGAGGGCGGCACGATCCTCCTCTCCTCGCGCACCAACCCCTACAAGAACGAGGGCGAGGCGAAGAAGGTCGTCGAGAACATGGAGCGCTTCGGGATAGACGCTCTGGTCGCCATCGGAGGCGACGACACTTTAGGCGTGGCGAGGAGGCTGCACGAGGACTTCGGGGTCAGGGTCGTCGGGTGCCCGAAGACCATAGACAACGACCTCTCGGCGACCGACACGACCTTCGGCTACGACACCGCCGTCTCGATCGCCACCGAGGCCATAGACCGCATAAGGACCACCGCGAAGAGCCACGAGCGGATCATCGTCGTCGAGGTGATGGGCCGGCACGCCGGTTGGATCACCTACGGCGCAGGCCTCGCTTCCGGAGCGAACGTCACGCTCATCCCCGAGGTCGAGGTGGACATGGATGCGGTCGCGGACCTGTTCAAGAAGCGCGCCGAGCGCGGCGAGAAGTGGGGCATCGTCGCCGTCTCCGAGGGGGTGACACTCGGCGAGGAGTACATAACCCAGGACGTCGAGCGCGACGAGTTCGGACACGTCCGCCTCGGAGGCATCGCGGAGACCCTCGCCAAGGAACTGAAGCAGCGCACCGGGATAGACACCCGCCACGTCGTCCTGGGGCACCTGCAGCGCGGCGGCACCCCGACCGCCTACGACCGCATCCTCTCAACCCGCTACGGGCTGCGCGCCGCCGAGGCCGTGAAAAACGGCGAGTGGGGCAAGATGGTCGCCCTGCGCGGAAACGACGTGGTGACCGTCTCGCTCGAGGAGGCGACCTCCGAGACCAGGACCGTCCCCGAAGATCTGCAGCAGGTCCTGAGCACCTTCTTCGGCTAGAGAACGCTTCCGTAACGCAAGGGGCGAGCGCTTCCGCGCTCGCCCTCTACATCATCAGGCCCCTCGCCCGCCCGCCGAAGACCCTCAGATGGTAGCGGGCCGCACCACCCTTCGCGCCGGCCGCGGAGCGGAGCGCCTGCCCGAGCGGTGCACCCAGCAACCGCAGCTTCGCCCCGGCGGGATACTTGTGCTTCTTCAGAACCCTCCCCATCCCACACCCGTAGGTGTACGCGCGCCTCATCGCCCTCTCGTCGAAAGGCGGTACCGGAGGGTCGTGCATGACGGCGATCTCAGGGTCGTAATACAACGATGCACCGCGATCCATGAGCTGCAAGAGGTAGTCCGTTCCCTCCCCGGAGCCCCACGGGGTTCCGGAACCGGTGCCCAGGCTCTCGTCGAACCAGAGGCGGCGGGTACTCTCCCGGCGCAGGAACATCGTCGACTCGATGCTGCGCCTCCAGACGTTGATGCGGTCGATCGGACCGGGTTCGGTATCGAAGTCGAGGATGCAGGAGGCACCCCGTCCGTCGACGAGCCTGGTGCACAGGACGTCTACTTCGGGGTGCCGGGTGAAGAAGCGGTCCACCCTCTCCAAAAGGTCACGCGGGTACCAGCAGTCGTCGTCCGGGAACGCGACGATCTCACCCCGGCAGCGGGCGAGCCCGGTGTTCCTGGCCCTCGAGGCGCCGCGGCGCGGCGACCTCAGGTGGTGCAGGTGCAGGACATCCCGGTAGCGGGAGACCAGCGGATCCAGCCTCCCATCCGGGTTCTGGTCTACGAGGATGATCTCGAAGTCGTCGAAGCTCTGTTCGAGCAGAGAGTCCAGCAGGCGTTCGAGTTCCTTCTCCCGGCCGAGGGTCGGCGTAACGAGAGAAAAGCGCACCACCACCTCCTTCCGTCACGAGAGATCCACTCCGGGCGGCGCAGGATCCTGCGACGTCCCTGCGCCGGGAAGTCAGCGAGAGAGAAGTGCTCGCTCGCAGAAGACGGGTGGAGGGTGGTGCGGTGGCGCCCTCCCCTCGGGCTCGTCCATGGCCCCGTCCACGACCCTCGGGCCGCCCGGAGCGGTCTTCGCTCCGGGCGCACCACGGCCGTCCGAAGTCGTGCGGGGGAAGGACGCTTCACGCATCGCATAAATTTTAAGGCATGCACCATGCACAGCCAAGAACCGCCCGCTCGTGCTAAACTGCCCCTCGAACGCTGGGGGTGCCTCGCGCAGGGGCTGAGAGCATACCCTTGGAACCTGATCCGGTCAGTACCGGCGGAGGGAAGCGTGGATAGGGGCAGCGGAACTGGCGCTGCCGCCGCGCCTCCCCGAAAAGCGGCCGGCGGTATTTCTTACCGCCGCCGAGGGAGGCAGCGAGATTTGGAACGCCGCTTTCAGATACACCTCATAACCGACCGCAGAAGATCGTCCCACCCACTGGGAGACGCGGTCGTCGGCGCTCTCGAAGGCGGCATCGACGCCGTACAGCTGCGTGAGAAGGGAGGGCCGGCCCTTCTCCTCTACGAAACGGCGCTGGCCATCTCTCCAGCGGTACGTGCGGCAGACGCCCTCCTCCTCATCAACGATCGGGTCGACGTCGCGCTCGCGACGGGTGCCGACGGAGTCCATCTGGCCGCCAAGAGCCTCCCGCCGGAGGCCGCCCGGCGCGTCGTGGGGGGAAGACTCCTGCTCGGCGTCTCGGTGCACGGCGTAGAGGAGGCGAAAAGAGCAGAGGTGGCGGCAGACTACCTCACCTTCGGGCACGTCTACCCCACCTCCTCCAAGCCAGGGCTCCCTCCACGTGGCGTGCGGGAGCTCGCACGGGTCGTAGAAGCCGTGGAGGTGCCGGTCCTCGCCATCGGGGGGATAGACGCATCCAACGCGCGGGAGGTCGCGGCGACGGGCGCCTCTGGGATCGCGGTGATCTCCGCAATCCTCGCCGCAGAAGACCCCCGATCGACCGCGGAGAAGATCAGAGAGACGCTCGAGACCTCCCCCCACGCCCCGAGGCATCCCTTCCCGAAACCCGAGAGGAAAGGAGCCCGATGAGGATCACGGTGAACCAGAAGCCCTTCGAGATGGAAGAAGAAGACCCGACCATCGAAGCCCTGCTCGCCCGCAAGGGCCTCACCGGTGAGTCCGTCGTCGTCGCGGTGGACGGCGAGATCGTGCACCGCGAAGAATGGAAGAGCCGGCGTCTGCGGGAGGGCGACGAGGTCGAGCTCGTCCACGCCGTCGCAGGGGGGAGCGACGAGCTCGTGATCGCCGGGGAGCGTCTCTCCTCGCGCCTCTTCCTCGGCACCGGCAAGTACCCGGACCCCGAGACGATGAAACAGGCGCTCGAGAGGTCCGGCACCGAGCTGGTCACCGTCGCCGTCCGCTACATAGACGCCGGGGAGCGTCCGATCCTGCAGGACATCGACACCTCCCGCTACCGCCTGCTGCCGAACACCGCCGGGGCCACGACCGTCGCCGAGGCGGTCAAGCTCGCCCGCCTCGGCCGCGAGGCCACCGGCACCAACTGGCTCAAGCTGGAGGTCGTGGGCGAGCCCAGCACGCTCTGGCCCGACACCGCCGCGACCGTCGAGGCCACGAAGGTGCTCGTGGAGGAGGGCTTCGTCGTGCTCCCCTACACCAGCCCGGACCTCGTCGCCGCCCTCCGGCTCGAGGAGGCCGGGGCGGCAACCGTGATGCCCCTGGCCTCCCCCATCGGCAGCGGGCAGGGTATGCCCGACTGGGCCTCCATCCGCCGCATAATCGAGCGGGTCTCGGTCCCGGTCGTAGTGGACGCCGGGATAGGCGTCCCCTCCGACGCCGCCCTCGCGATGGAGCTCGGCGCCGACGCCGTGCTGGTCAACACCGCCATCGCCCGGGCCGGAGATCCCCCGCTCATGGCCGAAGCGATGCGCCGCGGGGTGGAGGCCGGGCGTCTGGCGTACCTCGCGGGACGGATGGAGGCCAAACCTCTCGCCGCTCCCTCGAGCCCGACACGGGGAGTGCCGGTCGGGAGCGGCTCCTGAGATGAACCCCTCCGCCGACGTCGTCGTGGTCGGGGGCGGCGTGGTCGGGTGCTCCGTCGCCTACCACGCCGCCCGGCGCGGGGCAAGAGTCGTCCTGCTCGAGGCGGAGACGGTCGGGTCGGGGGCCTCCGGGGCGGCGGCCGGGATGCTCGCCGCTCAGGCCGAAGCCCGCGGTCCGGACTCCTTCCTCGACCTGCTCCTCGAGAGCCGGAAGATGCACCGCAAACTCGGAGCCGAGCTGTACGAGGTGACGGGTCTCGACGCGGAGTACGTCTGGGAGGGGACGCTGCGGGTCGCCCTCTCCGAGGCGCACGCCGAAGATCTCTCCGAGGCGCTTCGCTGGCAGAGAGAAGCGGGGCTCTCCGCCCGGTGGCTGGACGGAGCAGAGGTGCGCGAGCTCGAGCCCGCGCTCTCCGCCGGAATCTCCGGCGCCCTCTACCTCCCGGAGGACGGACAGGTGAACTCCCCCAGGCTCGTGCGCGCTCTCGCGCTCGCGGCGGCCCGCAACAGAGCCGAGGTCTCCGAGGGAGAGCCCGCCTCGGGGCTGATACGCCAGAGAAACAGGATCGCCGGTGTCCGAACGGCCCGGAGGAAGATCGCAGCGGGGAGCGTCGTCGTCTGCGGAGGGGTGGCGAGCGGTACGCTGGCCAGACACCTTGGCATACGCCTCCCGGTGGCGCCGGTGAAAGGGCAGATCCTCTCCGTCGAGACCACCACTCCGCCCATCACCTCCAACGTGTGGGACGAGGAATGCTACCTGGTCCCCAAGCGGGACGGCCGCGTGATCGTGGGGGCGACCGAAGAGCCGGGCACGCACGACCGCCGCCCCACGCTCGGCGGTGTCGCCGGCCTCTCCGGGGCCGCCATCGGGTTGCTCCCGCACCTCGCCCGAAGCCCATTCGCCGGAGCGTGGGGAGGGCTCCGGCCCGGAACCCCCGACGGAAGGCCGTTGATCGGGCCTGCGGGAGACCCCGAGGGGCTCCTCATCGCCACCGGGCACTACCGCAACGGGGTCCTCCTCGCCCCCATCACCGGAGATGCGGTCTCGGCTCTCGCGCTCGGGGAGCAACCCGCGGTCGACCTCTCCCCCTTCTCCCCGCTGCGTTTCGAGGGGCAGCGATGAAGCTCGTGGTGCCGGAGAACATCCTGCGTGAGATCCTCGAAGAAGCCCGCGGGCACGCCCCGCGCGAGGTCTGCGGCCTGCTCGCCGGGCAAGCGGGCAGGGTGATGCGGCTCTATCCGATCCCGAACGTCTCCCTCACCCCCGAGACACGGTTCGAGATGGAGCCGGAGGCACAACTCGCGGCGATGCGCGAGGTCCGGCGGTTGGGGCTCGAGCTCCTCGGGACCTACCACTCCCACCCGAGAACCCCCGCCGCTCCCTCCCCCCGCGACCGCCGGCTCGCGCTCTACCCGGACGTGGCGCACGTGATCGTCTCCCTCGCGGATACGGATCCCGACGTGAGGGCCTTCCGGATAACGCCCTCGGGGAACACACCGATCTCGATAGTCCAGACCGGGCGAGAGGCGAAGACCGCAGGAGGACGGACATGAAAGCGGGCGATCTCATCGGGAACCACAGCAGAGCGTGGGAGGGCGCGACCCGCCACCCCTTCCTCGAAGGTGTGAGGGACGGCACCCTGCCGGAAGGGGCGTTCGAGCGGTGGCTCGTTCAGGACCGCATGTTCGTCGAGGAGGAGCTCGGTCTTCTCCGCCGCCTCCTCCCGGGCGCTCCGCGCCGGGACCAAAACCTCTTCGAGTCCGGCATCGCCGCCCTGGAGGAGGAGCTGGGTTGGTTCGAGGAGCAGGCGCGCCGCAGGAACCTCACGCTCTCGGCCCGGCCCGAACGCGCGACCGAATCCTACCTGCGCTTCCTGCGCGCCCTCGCCGACGAGCCCTACCCGGCCGCGCTCACCG
This sequence comes from Rubrobacter sp. M3-4, assembly GCF_059772285.1. NCBI lineage: Bacteria > Bacillati > Actinomycetota > Rubrobacteria > Rubrobacterales > Rubrobacteraceae > Rubrobacter > Rubrobacter sp. M3-4. Next base: position 100,725 of record NZ_JCBAJP010000004.1, on the reverse strand, counting down.
CGCTCTGGGCGATTGAACGCGCCTATCTCGAGGCGTGGCGGGGCGCTTCCCCCGGGGCCTGCGAGTACCGGGAGTTCGTCGAGCACTGGAGTACCCCGGAGTTCGCCGCCTTCGTCGCCTCGCTCGAGGAGGCCGCCGACCGGGCGCTCGCGACCGGAGAGGCCGACGAACGGGCCGTCACCCTCTTCCTGGAGGTGGCCGATCTGGAGCGGAGGTTCTGGGAGATGGCGCTCGGTGAAGGACGCAGCGGGTGAAGGGATGCCCGGGATAGAGGCCGGCGCGGTGGCGCGCTAGCGGGCGAGCGAGTCCAGGAACCTTTCCACCTCGTCCACCGAGCGCAGCAGGTAGTCCGCCGCGGTCGTCCTGCCCGCGGCCTCCGGATCGTCCGGCTCCCCGACGTAGATCCCCACTCCCCTCCCCGAGAGCGCCCGGAAGGCGTCCTCGTCCGTCACGTCGTCCCCCAGGTAGATGGGGAAGTCATCCTCGAGGCCGAGGGTTTGGATCAGGTACAGCACCGCCCGCCCTTTGTCCCACTCCAGGTTCGGCTGCACCTCGTAGACCATCTTGCCCGGCGTCACCTTCAGCTCGCCGGGACGCGAGGCGAGGAGAGCATCGACCACCTCCCGCACCCGGGGACGCCCTTCCGCCGCGACGTGCCGGTAGTGGACCGCGACGGAGGCCCGCTTGGGTTCGATCACGACGCCCCCGATCCCCCTGAGCTCCTCGCGCAGCCTGCCCTCCACCTCCCCGATCAACCCCTCGTACCCGGCTGAAGCCTCGTGGCCGATCTCGCCCCTCTCGGGGCTCCAGATGTCGAAGCCGTGGCTGCCGGCGACGATGAGATCCTCGAGGCCCATCAGGCGCTGCACGGTTCTGCGGTCGCGCCCGCTCACGACGCAGACCTGACAGCGCCGGGCGAGCGAGCGCACCACCTCCCGCATGCTCCCGGAGATCACGGCCTCTTCGGGGTTCTCGACGATCGGGGTGAGCGTCCCATCGTAGTCGAGGAAGACCGCCGGTGGACGTCCCCCCATCCGGCGTTCGATCTCTGCCCGGTACTCGAGGGCGCAGGGCAACCCGGAGACGGGGCGGTCAGCCATCGCTAGCCGCGCCCGCGGGATGTATGGTGCCCGTTCCTGCCGGCCTCGAGAGACTTCGGGGCCCCGATCGCCCGGTAGCGCCGGTAGCGCATCTCGAAGAGCGCGGAGGGGTCGGTCCCCTCCAGCCTCTCCAGCGCCCGCCCGATCGCACCCCCCACCGCCTCGACGACCGGAGCAGGATCCTTGTGGGCCCCTCCGAGGGGTTCCGGGATCACCTCGTCCACGATCCCGTGCTCCGCGAGGTCCTCCGCGGTGATCCTCATCGCCTCCGCCGCCTCCTCGGCGCGAGAGGGGTCCCGGAAGATGATCGACGCGCAGGACTCCGGGGCGATCACCGAGAGGTAAGAGTTCTCGAGTATCCCCAGGTAGTCCGCCAGGCACATCGCGAGAGCGCCACCCGAGCCTCCCTCGCCCGTGATCACCGAGACGACGGGCACCGGCGAGCGGGCGAGCGCGAGAAGATCCTCCGAGATCGCCCACGCCTGCCCCCTCTCCTCGGCCCCGCGCCCGGCGAACGCCCCGGGCGTGTCCACGAGCGAGACGATCGGGAGCCCGAACCTGGCGGCGAGCGCGTAGAGCCGCCGGAGCTTGCGGTATCCCTCCGGGTGCGCCATCCCGAAGTTGGTCCGAACCCGGCTCTTCACGTCCCTGCCCTTGTCGTTCCCGACCAGGACCACCCGGCGCCCACCTTCCTTCAGCCGGGCGAAGCCTCCCGAGACCGCGACGTCCTCCCCGTAGTGTCGGTCTCCGGAGAGCTCGTAGAAGTCCTCCGTCAGCGCCTCGACGTAGGTCCGGAAGTTCGGCCGCTCGGGGTGGCGGGATATCTGGACCCGCTGATAAGGGGTGAGGTTGAGGTAGATGCGTTTTCTCGCCGTCTCGAGCGCCCGCTGCAGGTTCGCGATCTCGCCCTGCAGCTCCTCGCTCTCCCCGGCGAGCCGCTGCAGCTCCAGGATGCGGTCTTCGAGCTCCTTTATCGGGCGTTCGAAATCGAGGATCATGCGAGAAGCTCCAGAAGACGCCTCACATCCTCCCTGAGCTCGAGCCGGTGCACGATCCTGTCGACCATCCCGTGTTCGCGCTGGAACTCGGCGGTCTGGAATCCCTCGGGCAGCCTCTCCTTGGTCGCACCCTCGATCACCCGCGCCCCGGCGAACCCCACCCGGGCGCCGGGCTCGGCGAGGATCACGTCGGCCGCGGTGGCGAAAGAGGCCGTGACCCCTCCGAAGGTCGGGTCGGTGATGACCGAGACGTAGGGCTTCTTGCGCTCCCGCGTGTAGCGGACCAGCTCGACGCTCGTCTTCGCGAGCTGCAACAGCGAGTAGATCCCCTCCTGCATCCTGGCCCCCCCCGAAGAGGAGACGATGATGAGCGGGAGGTCCTCCTCCAGCGCCGCCTCCATCGTCAGGGCGACCTTCTCCCCGACGACGCTCCCCATCGACCCCCCGATGAACCTGAAGTCCATCACCGCGAGCGCCACGGGATTGCCCCCGATCGTGGCCCTCCCGGCGACCATCGCCTCACCGAGCCCGCTCTTCTCCCGCGCCTTCTCGAGCTGCCCCTCGTACCCCTCGAAGGAGAGCAGATTCTCCGCCCGCATCTCACGGGCCATCTCCGTGAAGCTACCCGGGTCGGCGAGCAGCTTTATCCTCTCCGGCGCAGAGATCGGATAGTGATAGTCGCAGTTGGGGCAGACGTTGAACCGGCTCTTGAGATCCTCCTCGTAGACGGGCTTCTTGCACCCCCTGCACTTGGTGAAGACGCCGTTTATCTGCCCGAGCCCGCTCTCGGTCTCGGGGGCGCTGCGGGAGTACTCCCTCCGTTTGCTCAGCCAGTGCCTAATCGCCGGCCCCCGCCCTCTCCGGCGCGAGAGCCTCCCGGACCCCGCGCAGCCACTCCCCGGCGACGCGCGCCCCGCCCTCCTCGACGAGCCGCATCAGCCGGCTCCCGATGATGACCCCGTCGGCCTCCGAGGCCGCCTCCGCCGCGGCCTCCGCGGAGCTGATCCCGAACCCGAGCGCCACGGGAGCACCTCCGCTCTTCGCCTTCACCCTCCGTACCAGCGCGAGCGCTCCTTCGGGGAGTCCTTCCCGCTCGCCGGTCACACCGGCGACCGAGACGCAGTAGACGAACCCGGTCGCGACCCTGCCTATCTTCTCCAGACGCTCATCCGTCGAGGTCGGGGCCGCGAGCGGACACACCGCCACCCCGCGCTCTGCAGCGAGCCTGCCGAAGTCCCCGAACTCGTCCACCGGCAGGTCCGGGACCACGAGCCCCGCCACCCCGGCGTCCGCCGCCTCCTCCAGAAAACGCCCCACACCCCGGGCGAAGATCACGTTGTAGTAGATCAAAAACACGACCGGCACGCGCGATGAGAGACCGCGCGCCAGATCGAGGCAGTAGTCGAGGTTCGCCCCCTCCTCGATCGCGCGGGCGGTCGTCCCCTGTATCACGGGCCCGTCCGCGAGCGGGTCGGAGAAGGGCACCCCGATCTCGACGATGTCCGCCCCGGCCTCGACGTACGCCTCGCCGACCTCCCGCGCCCCTTCGAGCGTCGGGAACCCGGCCGTCAGGTAGGGGATGAGCGCCGTCCTGCCCTTCCTGAAGGCCTCCCTTATCTTCCCGCTACCGTCCATCGCGCTCCGCGAGGGCCTTGGCCGCCTCCTCGACGTCCTTGTCGCCGCGGCCCGAGAGGTTCACGACCAGGTTCTTCCCCGGTCCGAGCTCCTTCGCCACCTTCTCGGCGTAATGTATCGCGTGCGCCGTCTCCAGGGCTGGGATTATCCCCTCCGCCCTCGAGCACAGCTCGAAGGCGGCGAGCGCCTCCTCGTCGGTCGCGCTCACGTACTCGGCGAGACCCTCGTCCTTGAGGTAGGCGTGCTCGGGTCCGGTCGCCGGGTAGTCGAGACCGGCCGAGACCGAGTGCGCCTCGCGCACCTGCCCGTCCCCGGTCTGCAGCACGTAGCTCTTCGCGCCGTGCAGCACCCCGAGCCGCCCCTCGGCCAGCGAAGCCCCGTGCTCCCCCGAAGCGAGGCCGCGTCCGCCCGCTTCGACGCCTATGAGCCGCACGTTCTCGCGCCCGATGAACGGGTAGAACGCACCGATCGCGTTCGAGCCCGCCCCGACGCAGGCCACGATAGCGTCCGGGTCCGATCCGAAGCGCTCGCGCGACTGCACCTCTATCTCGCGCCCTATGACCGCCTGGAAGTCGCGCACGATCCTGGGGTAGGGGGCCGGCCCCACCACGCTCCCGATGATGTAGTGGGTGTCCTCGACGTTCGTGACCCAGTCCCTTATCGCCTCGTTCACCGCGTCCTTGAGCGTCTTCGACCCGCTCCCGACCGGCGCGACCTTCGCCCCCAGAAGCTCCATCCGCACCACGTTGAGCCGCTGGCGGACGGTGTCCTTCTCGCCCATGTAGACGACGCACTCCTTGCCGTACATGGCCGCCACCGTCGCCGTCGCCACCCCGTGCTGGCCCGCCCCGGTCTCCGCGATGATCCTCCTCTTGCCCATCCGGTCGGCGAGCAGGATCTGACCGAGGGCGTTGTTGATCTTGTGCGCCCCGGTGTGCGCCAGATCCTCGCGTTTGAACCACACGTTCGCCCCGCCCCACGCCCTGGTGAGCCGGGCGGCGAACATCAGCGGCGTCGGCCGGCCGACGAAGTCCCGGGAGAGGGAGTCGAGCTCCTCCACGAACTCGGGGTCGGTCCTGTAGCGCTCGTAGGCCTCCTCGAGCTCCTCCAGCGCATGGATGAGCGTCTCCGGCACGTACCTGCCGCCGTAGGGGCCGAAGTACCCGGCCCTCACCTCTTCACCGCCAGCCTTTTGCTGCACCTACGAACCTCCGGATGCGCTCACCACTCTTCTTGCCGGGCCTCTCCTCGAGTGAGCTCGAGGCGTCCACGCCGTACGGGCGGAAGAGCTCGACCGCCTCCCGCACGTTCTCCGGCGAGAGCCCCCCTGAGACGAAGATGTTAGCACAGCCCCTCACCTCGTTGGCCACCTCCCAGTCGAACGTCCTCCCGGTTCCCCCCCTCGCCGCACCGTCGTACGCGTCGAGCAGGAAGAAGTCGGCCGGGCAGGAGTTCATCACCGCGAGGGAGGCGGCGTCGCGCACCCGGATGGCCTTCATCACGCCGAGGCCGCCCCGGCGGAGCTCCTGGATCTCCCCGGGCCCTTCGTCGCCGTGGAGCTGCGCGAGGTCGAGCCCGACCGATTCCGCGATCTCGAGGATCCTCCCCGGCTCCTCGTTCACGAAGACCCCGACCTTCAGGATGCCGCCGGGCAGCGCGGAGGAGATCTCCCGCGCCCGTTCCACCCCGACGCGTCGCGGGCTCTCGGCGAAGACGAACCCGACGGCGTCCGCGCCCGCTCCGGCGGCGGCCAGCGCGTCCTCCACGTTGGTGATCCCGCAGATCTTCACCAGGACCATCTCAGGAGGCACCCTTCCGAACTGCGGTCTCGAGCGGGACGAGCCCTGCCTCTATCTCCCGGCGATGAGGCTCCAGGAACGGAGGGAGCGAGAGGTTCTCTCCCAGGTGATCCTGGTCCTCGTCCACCGCGAAGCCGGGGCCGTCGGTCGCGATCTCGAAGAGGACCCCGCCGGGCTCGCGGAAGTAGATCGAACGGAAGTAGTAGCGGTCTATGACCGGGGTGACCCCCAGGCCCGCCCGTGCGAGCCTCTCGCGCCAGGCGGCGTGCTCTCCCTCGTCCGAAGCCCGGAAGGCCACGTGGTGCACGCCACCAGCACCCACCCTGCGGTGGCGCGCGAGATCGGGGCGTTCGACCAGCCGCACCTCAGTCCCCGGCCCTCCGGGACCGACCTCGAGCGTCACCACCCGGTGAGAGTCCTCCGTGTACTCCGCCGCCCTGCGGAAACCCATGACCCGGGTCATCACCTCCAGCGTCGGCCCGAGCTCAGAGAGCGCGAGGCTCACCCCTTCGATCCCCCGGATGCCGCGCGAGGCCTCCACCGGGCTCTTCTCCCACGGCACGCCGGGCTCGGCGCCGCCACCGGTATCGTCGACCAGCTCCAGGCTCTGCCCCTCGGGGTCGGTGAACGGGAGCACCGCCCGTCCCTCCCGCTCGCGCACCTCACCGGAAGAGATGCCATGCTCCTCGAGGCGTTCGGCCCACCACCCGAGCGCCTCCCGTCCCGAGACCCGGAAGGCCGTCGCCGAGACGAGGCCCGCTCCGGGCCGGTGCGGGGCGGCGAAGGACCAGTCGAAGAACGTCATCTCGGTGCCGGGGCGTCCGATCTCGTCGGCGTAGAACAGGTGGTACGCCGAGACGTCGTCCTGGTTGACGGTCTTCTTGACGAGCCGCATCCCGAGAACGCCGGTGTAGAAAGCGACGTTCCCGGAGGCGTTCGCCGTGACCGCCGTCACGTGGTGTATCCCGCCCAGCTGCATCCCGCTCACCCCTCTCGCTCGTCCTCGATACGGGATATTACCCCATCGCGCAGCCACACCCCGGCCTCCTCGATCTCGGCGCGAGTAAGCCCGTGCCCGGCCTCCTGCCAGCGCAGCTCCACCTCCGCCCCAGCCGCCCGCAGGATCTCCGCGAGCCGGGAGGCGCTCTCGCGCGGGATCATCGGGTCGAACCTGCCGGCGGAGAGGAAGACGCTCCTGCCGGAGAGGTCCGGCAACTCCCGCGGCTCGAAGGGGACCATCGCGCGCAGCAGCACCGCGGCGCGCAGGGTCTGCGGGCATCTCAACATGACGCTCGCGGCGACGTTCGCCCCGTTAGAGTAGCCGACGGCGACGACCCGGGAAGGGTCGAAGCCGTACTCCCGGGAGGCCTCCCCGACGAAGACGGCGAGCTCGCGCGTGCGCAGGCGAAGATCCTCCTGGTCGAAGACCCCCTCGGCGAGCCTCCGGAAGAAGCGCGGCAGGCCGTTCTCGAGCACCTTCCCCCGTACCGAGAGCAGGGCGGCGCCGGGCGCGAGCTCTCTGCCGAGCGGGATCAGGTCGCTCTCGTCCCCCCCGGTGCCGTGCAGCAGGAGCAGCGTCACGCCGGATCCGCCCCTCCCGCCGATGAAGCGGTGGACGAAGCCTGGGTGCGGCCCCTCGCCTACCACGGCATCGAGGAGATCCTGCGGACCAGAGAAGGGTCGCGCACCGCCGCCTCGCCGACGAGCACCGCGTCCGCCCCGGCGTCGCGCAGCCGGCGGGCGTCGGCGACCTCTCTCACCCCGCTCTCGGCGACCAGCACGACGTCCCCGAGCAGCGGGGCGAGCCTCTCGGTCGTCGCGAGATCCACCGAGAAGTCCCTGAGGTCGCGGTTGTTGACCCCTACGATCCCGGCCCCGGCCTCGAGCGCGAGAGAGGCCTCCCGCTCGTCGTGCACCTCGACGAGCGCGGCGAGGCCGAGCTCCCCGGCGAGCGAGACGTAACGCGAGAGCGTCTTCGCGTCCTTGAAGAGCGCGACGATGAGGAGCACCGCATCCGCGCGGGTCGCCGCCTCTATGACCTGCGCCTCGTCCACCGTGAAGTCCTTGCGCAAAACCGGCAGGGCCGTCCTCTCGCGTGCGGCGTCCAGGTCGAGCATCGAACCCCGGAACCTCGAAGGCTCGGTGAGCACCGAGAGGCATCTCGCCCCCTCCAGCTCGTAGCGCTCCGCCCACCCGGCCGGGTCGAGCTCCCGGATGTCCCCGGCAGAGGGCGAGGCCCGTTTGACCTCGGCTATCACCGAGACGCCGGGGGCCTCGAGCGCGGCGGCGAAGGGCCTCTTCTCGAAGCGCAGCGCCTCCTCGTAGAGGATGTCCAGGTCCGCGCTCCTCCTGAGCTGCGCGGCACGCTCGCGCGCCACCTCCGCGAGGGCTTCGAGTATGCTCGGGACGCTACCCCTCACAGGACACCCCCGGCGAGGCGGCGGGTCGTGCGCACGAAGCTCTCGAGCGCCGCGAGCGCCTCCCCTCCGTCGACCGACTTGGCCGCGAGGCGAACCCCGGAGGCGAGATCCGGACAGAGCCCGGCGACGTATATAGCGGCGCCGGCGTTGAGCAGGATCACCTCGCGCGCCGCCCCCCTCTCCTCGCCCGAGAGCACGTCGCGCAGGATGCGGGCGTTCAGGTGGGCGTCGCCGCCCAAAAGGGCGTCGGGCCCACGCACCTCCATCCCGAAGTCCTCCGGCGAGATCTCGTACTCCCTTATCCCGTCATCTCCGACCTCGGCGACGAACGTCTCTCCGCACAGCGTGATCTCGTCCATCCCGTCCGAGCCGTGCACCACCAGCGCCCGCTCGGCCCCGAGCCGGAGCAGCGCCTCGGCGACCGGCCTCAGGTATTCGCGGCTGAAGACCCCGACGAGCTGACGCCTCGCCCCGGCCGGGTTGGTCAGCGGGCCGAGCAGGTTGAAGACCGTGCGGAACGGCAGCTCCGAGCGCACCGGGGCCACGTATCGCATCGCCGGGTGGTGGGTGCGGGCGAACATGAACCCGATGCCGGTCTCGGCGATGCAGCGCGAGACCTGCCCCGGGGAGAGCTCTATCTCCGCCCCCAGAGCCTCCAGCACGTCGGCCGAGCCCGAGCGGCTGGTCGCGGCCCGGTTGCCGTGCTTGGCGACCTTCACCCCCGCGCCGCGCGCGACGAAAGCCGCCGCGGTGGAGACGTTGATCGTGCCCTTCGCGTCCCCGCCCGTCCCGCAGGTGTCCACCACCTCCGGTGGAGCCTCAACCTTCTGGGCGAAACGGCGCATCGCCCGGGCGAAGCCCACGATCTCGTCGACCGTCTCCCCCCGCAGCCTGAGCGCTGTGAGGAGCGCCGCGGTCGCCGCCTCGGAGGCCACCCCCTCCATCACCGTCTCGAGCGCCCGCTCGGCCTCCCCCTCGGAGAGGGTGCCGCCGGATGCCAGGGTGCGCAACGTCTCGCGAAGCACTAATCGTCCAACAGGAAGTTCGAGAGGAGTCTTCTGCCGTTCCCGGTGAGCACGCTCTCGGGGTGGAACTGGACACCCTCCACGGGGGATCCCCGGTGGCGCACCCCCATGATCACGCCGTCCTCCGTGCGCGAGGTCACCATGAGACACTCCGGCACCGAGGAGGGCTCGATGACGAGCGAGTGGTAGCGGGTCGCGGTGAAACCCTGTTCGAGCCCCCGGTAGACCCCCTCACCGTCGTGCAGGATGCGCGAGGTCTTGCCGTGCACCGGCTCGCCCCGGACGACCTCTGCCCCGAACGCCCGGCCTATCGCCTGGTGTCCGAGGCAGACCCCGAGCAGCGGCACGCCCTCGCCGGCCGCCTCCCGCACGAGATCGACGGAGATCCCGGCATCGTCCGGCGTGCACGGTCCCGGCGAGACTACTATCCTATCCGGATGGAGGGCCAGGGCTTCGCGGGGTGAGATCTCGTCGTTGCGGCGGACGACCACCTCGCCTGCGCCCAGCTCGCCGAGGTACTGCACGAGGTTGTAGGTAAAGGAGTCGTAGTTGTCCAGGACGAGAACCCGCATCGCCAGGAGAATTTTAGCAGGTGGGGAAGGAGGGGCGCTTTGACCCTGCTCCTCACCGAATCCGACGTCGAGAGCGTGCTCGACTTCCCGAGCGTGATAGAGTCCGTCGAGCAGGCCTTCCGGCAGCAGGCCGAGGGCCTGGCGACGAACCACGCCCGCCGCCGGGTGATGACGCCCTCGAGCGGCCTGAACGTGATGTTCGCCGGCGCACCCGAGATGGGGTCGATGGGCCTGAAGGCCTACTCGATCTCGCGCTCCGGGGCACGCTTCTACGTGATGCTCTTCGACGCCTCGACCGGCGAGCTGCTCGCGATCGTCCAGGCCGACCGGCTGGGGCAGATGCGCACCGGCGCGGCGAGCGCGGTGGCCACCCGGCACCTCGCCCGGCCGGACGCCAGGACGCTCGGCATCTACGGGGCGGGCTGGCAGGCCGAGGCCCAGCTCGAGGCGATAGCCTGCGTGCGTGATCTGGAGCGCGTGGTCGTCTACAGCAGAACCGGGGAGTCGCGCCGGGCGTTCGCCGAGAGGATGAGCGAGAGGACGGGCCTCGAGGTCGAGCCGACCTCCTCCGTCGAGGAGCCCGCCGCTCAGGACATCGTGGTCATGATCACCTCCTCCCGCGAGCCGGTGCTGCGCGGCGAGTGGCTCTCCCCCGGATCCCACGTCAACGCCGCCGGCTCGAACTTCCTGTACAAGAGCGAGATCGACCGCGACACGGTCCGTCGCTCGAGCCTGGTGTGCATAGACTCCCGCGAGGAGATCGGACTCGAAGCCGGGAGCCTCCTTCCCTCGCTGGACACCGGCGTCCTCTTCCCGGAGGCCGTGCACGAGCTCTCGGAGGTCGTCGCCGGACGCATCCGGGGCCGGCGTGGCCCGGAGGACGTAACGCTCTTCGTCAGCCAGGGGATAGCGCTCGAGGACGTCGCGACGGCCCGACTGGTCTACGACCGGGCGCTGGAGCAAAACCTCGGCCGCGACGTGGATTTCTGAGAGGAGGAGACTTGTTCGAGGAACCGGAGAGGTTCACGACGCCCTTCGAGGAGGGCTATCGCCCGCTGGGGCGGGCGGAAGTAACGGATAGCCCGAAGGGCGGCGTACGGCTGCGGTGCGGAGATACGACGGTGGAGGTGTCCGCGCCCGCCCCCGGCATCTTCCGGGTCGGGATGTTCCCGGGGGGACACCCGGTGGAGTACGGCTCCTGGGCCGTCGTGGAGGGAGCGTGCGATCCACCGGCCACCGAACTGCGGGAGTCGGAAGGCGGGATCGTCCTGCGCGCCGGGGACATCGAGGCGCACGTCTCGCTCGACCCGCTGCGGGTGGGCTTCGCCGATGACTCGGGCAGACCCTTCGCCGCGGACGACGCGAGGCTCGGGATGGGCACCCTCCGGGACGGCAGGCTCCGGCTGTACAAGCGGCGGGAGGAGGGAGAGCGCTTCTTCGGCTGCGGCGAGCGCACCGGCGGCCTGGAGAAGACCGGCTCGCGGCAGATCTTCTGGAACGTCGACCCGCCGCTCGGGCACACCGCGGCGCTCAGCAACCTCTACTCTTCGATCCCGTTCTACCTCTCGATGCGGGGAGGGGGGTCCTACGGCCTCTTCCTGGACAGCCCGCGCCGCTCCGTCCTCGACCTGGCGAAGGAGGACGAGGGGCTCGTAGTCTACGAGGCGGACGGGGGCGACCTCGTCTATTACGTCCTCGCGGGACCAGCGCCACGCGACGTCGTCGAGCGCTACACCGCGCTCACCGGAAGGACGCCGATGCCGCCGCTGTGGGCTCTGGGCTACCAGCAGAGCCGCTGGAGCTACGAGCCCGAGATTAGGCTGCGCGAGGTGGCGCGGGAGTTCCGCGAGAGGGACATCCCCTGCGACGTCCTCTACCTGGACATAGACTACATGGATGGCTTCAGGGTCTTCACCTGGGACGAGGAGAAGTTCCCCACCCCTGAGAAGCTCATCTCAGACCTGGCGGAGGACGGCTTCCGCATCGTCACGATCGTCGACCCCGGCGTGAAGGTCGACGGGGACTACCCGGTCTACCGCGAGGGCCGGGAGAAGGGCTTCTTCTGCCTCACGCCCGACGGCGAGGAATACCGCAACGTCGTCTGGCCGGGGGTATGCGCCTTCCCGGACTTCACCGACCCCGAGGTCAGGGCGTGGTGGGGCGAGAAACACCGGGCGCTCGTGGACGCCGGGGTCGCCGGCATCTGGTGCGACATGAACGAGCCCTCGCTGAACATCCCCCGCCAGTCCACGATGCCGCCCGAGGTCGTACACCCGGGGGACGGGAATCCGAGAGAGCACGGCGAGGTCCACAACGCCTACGGGATGCTGATGGCGCGGGCGACACGGGAGGGGCTCCTGAGGCTGCACCCGGAGGAGCGTCCGTTCGTGATCACCCGCTCGGGCTACGCCGGGGTGCAGCGAGACGCGCTGCAGTGGACCGGGGACAACTCCTCGTGGTGGGAGCACCTGTGGATGGCTATGCCCCAGCTGCAGAACATGGGGCTCTCGGGGGTCGCCTGGGCCGGGGTGGATATCGGAGGCTTCGGCGACGACTGCGACGGGGAGCTTCTCGCGCGCTTCACCGAGTTCGGCGTGCTGCAGCCGTTCTGCCGCAACCACTCTGCGAAGGGCACCCGCGAGCAGGAACCGTGGGCCTTCGGCGAGCCCTACGAATCGGTGTGCCGCAGGATGATCAAGCTGCGCTACCGCCTGCTGCCCTACCTCTACTCGCTCTTCGAGGAGTGCCACCGCACCGGCGCGCCGATCCTGCGTCCGCTCTTCTTCGAGTTCCCCGAGGACGGGCGCACCCGTACCACCGACGACGAGTTCATGCTCGGGAGCGCCCTGCTCGCCGCCCCCATCACCCGTCGCGGCGCCTCTCACCGTCACGTCTACCTCCCGGAGGGTACCTGGTTCCACCTCTGGAGCGGCGAGCGCATCGAGGGACCGGCCGACATCCTCGCCCGCGCCCCGCTCGGCGAGCCGCCGCTCTACGTGAGGGCGAACCACCCCCTCCCGCTCGGGCCGGAGATCAGCCACACCGGCGAGCGCTCGCCGGAGGACCCGCTGACGCTTCTGATCCACCCGGCCGACGGATCGGGCTCGACGACGCTCTACGAGGACGAGGGCGACGGCTTCGGCTACGAGGAGGGCGTCTACGCCCGGCGGAGGATCTCCTGCGAGGGCGCCGGCGGGCGCACGACCGTCCGGCTCGGGGAGCGCGAGGGCTCTTACGAGCCGGGACCGCGGGAGGTGCTCCTCGACGTGCGTGGCGCAGGGGAGGTACGCGAGGTCAGGGTGGACGGCGAGGAGCAGGAGTTCCGAACCGGGGACGGGAGGCTCCTCGTGTCGCTCGGGGAGCGCTCCGGGGAGACCGTGGTCGAGATCGAAGCTACTTGAACTCCGCGTAGCCGTCGTCGACCATCACCACCGAGCCGTTTATCGCGTCGGCCTCGTCGGTGGCGAGCAGGGCGACGGCGTCGGCGATCTGCTCGGGGGTCTGGAGCCTGCGGCGCATCTGGCCGCGGGCGAGCTCTTCGTCCAGCCCCATGTCCTTGTATCCCTGGATGATCGGGGTGTCCACCCCGCCCGGGGCGATCGCGACGACCCGTATGCCGTAGCGGGCGAGCTCGAGCGCGGCGGCCTGGGTCATCATCTTTATCGCGCCCTTGGAGGCGTGGTAGCCGATCACGCCGGGAGAGGCGAGGAACGCGTAGACGGAGGCGGTGTTGATGATCACGCCGGGGTTCTCCAGCTCGGCCATCTTCCTGCCGGCGGCGAGGATGCCGTGGTAGACGCCGTACTGGTTGACCTTCACCACCCGGTCGTAGTGCTCGGGCTCGTGCTCCAGAAGCGGGGCGTAGTGCCCGATGCCGGCGTTGTTGAACATGACGTCCAGCGTCCCGTACTCCTCTACCGCCCGCTCGACGGCGGCCTCGACCTGGTCGAACTCCGAGACGTCCGTGCGAACGAAGAGGGCCTCGCCGCCGGACTCCCGCACGTCGCGAGCCGCGGCCTCCCCCCTCTCCTCGTCCAGCTCGGCGACGACGACCTTCGCGCCCTCGGCGGCGAACTTGTGCGCGGTGGCCCGCCCTATGCCGCTCCCGGCCCCGGTGATCACGGCGACCTTACCCTCGAGCATCATCGTCTTCTCCTTCCCGCTCGGGACGACCGGCCGAAGGAGAGTATAAGGGAGCTAGCCGTGGAACAGGAAGAGGTTTATGGCGCGGGTGGCGATGAGGAGCGCCCCCAGGTAGAAGATGATGAACAGCTCGCCCCAGGAGTTTCCGCCCCGGCGCACCGGTCGCGTCCTGTACTCGACGAGCCCGGTCATTATCCCCACGGCACAAAGCCCCCAGATCCAGTAGAACGTGAGGTAGCGGGCGAAGTCCCCAGGAGCGGGGAAAGCCATGGCCCAGGCGAACGCCGCCGTCACGAAGAAGGCGACCGCGAGCGAGACGACGAACATGGTCTTGTTCACCCGGCTGCGCCTCTTCCAGGCGAGCCAGGCCCGCAGCGCGCCGGGCCGCCCGTTCTCAGGAGCCTTCTCCATACCGCGAGATGTTAGCAGGCGGGAGCGAAGGGTGGGGTAAAAGACTTCGCACCGCGGGGGCGGGTTATTTGATCCTGGCCGCCTTCGCGCCGGTCATCCGGAGGAGCTCCTTGGGATGTACCCCGAAGACCACGTGGGTGTGTCCGGCCGCGGCCCATACTTCGTCCTCCTCGAGCAGATCCTCGTCGAGGATGGTCGGCGGCTGGCCACCGGGGATGACCGGCGGCACACCGCCGATGGAGAAGCCCGTCTCCCCGCGCACGAAGTCGGCGTCCGCCTTCTCGAGCTCTTCTCCGAAGAGCTCGGAGACCTTCGCTTCGTCCACCCGGTTCGCCCCACCGGCGAGGACGAGCAGGGGCCGACCGCTTCTCTTCCCCCTGAAGACCAGAGACTTCACGATCTGCTCGACCCTGCGGCCGAGCGCGGCGGCGGCCTCGCGGGCGCTGCGCGCGGTCTCCCCGAGCTCGACGAGCTCCGCTTCCACACCCCGCTCCTCGAGCGCCTCGCGCACCTTCACCACGCTCGCCCTCTCCGTGTAGGCCAAGACCTTAGCCCCCGAGGAGCCGCCCGAGATCTTCTTCGCTCAGGTAAGGCTCCCACTCCTCGTCGGAGAGGGGCAGGAAGTGCGCGCCGACGACCTCGAGCTTGCCGTCCCTGGCCGCCCTGACCTCGACGAGAGATCCCTCGGCGTAGACGTTCCCGCCGAGGTCTCTCACCTCCCGCGTGAGCCTCACCTTCACGAGAGCCAATGATAGCAGAAGGAGGGGGCGGCCCGTACGGGCCGCCCCCTTCACGCGCTCCGCGGCGTCGGCTACGAGCCGGGCTTGAGGATGACCTTGGTGTATCCGTCGATGCGCTTGTCGAACTTCTGGTAGGCGTCGGGGGCCTCCTCCAGCGGCACCTCGTGAGAGACCACGAACGAAGGCTCGGCGCGCCCCGAGGTGATCAGATCGCGCAGGTAATGGTTGTAGCGCTTGACGTTGCACTGCCCGGTGCCCATCCGCAGCCCCTTCTCGAACATCCGCCCGATGGAGACCAAAAGCTGACCCCGCTTGGCGGCGTCGTCCGGCGCACCCGGGTCGGAGGGGACGTAGAGGCCGGGGACGCCCAGCGCGCCGGTGGGCCTGACGCACTCGATGAGGGTGTTCAGGACCACCGCCGGCTCCTCGTGCTCGCCGCCGCGGGCGTGAGCCTGGTACCCGACGGCGTCTATCCCCTTGTCCACCCCGCGGTTGGCTTCGTTGTCGACCGAGAGGGTCGAGAGCCGGTTGCCCGGCGTCTGATCCTTGATGTACTCGACCGGGTCGACCTCGTCGAAGTTGACCGGGATGCAGCCTATCTGCTCGGCCTTCTCCAGCCGCTCCTTGACCCGGTCGACGACGAAGACCCGATCGGCGCCGCGGATCATCGCGCTGTAGGCCGCCATCAGGCCGACCGGCCCGGCCCCGAAGACCGCGACCGTCTCACCGGGCTTCACGTCGGCGAGCTCGGTGCCGTGGTATCCGGTCGGGAAGATGTCGGCGAGGAGCGCGTAGTCGGCCTCGTGCTCGTCGCCGGGCGGGAGCTTGAGGCAGTTGAAGTCCGCGAAGGGCACCCGCAGGTACTCGGCCTGCCCGCCCATGTACGGTCCCATCGCGACGTACCCGTAGGCCCCGCCGGCGAAGCCCGGGTCGGGGTTGACCGTCAGGCAGAAGCCGGTGTATCCCCGCTGGCAGTTGCGGCAGAACCCGCAGGCGACGTTGAACGGCATCACCACCCGGTCGCCGACCTGCAGCGAGGTGACCCCGGGCCCGACCTCCTCGATGATCCCCATGTTCTCGTGCCCGAAGACTATCCCCGGCTCGGCCGCGGTCCGACCCTCGTACATGTGCAGATCCGAGCCGCAGATGCAGGTCGATGTGATCCTGACGATCACATCGTTCGCATCTTGTATCTTCGGATCCTCCACGTTCTCTACGGCGACCTCGAAGGGTCCTTTGTATACGACGGCTTTCACGGCCTTCACTCCTTTCCCCGAGAGACTCCCATGATGGTTTACTGCTCCACCATGCTACTCCGGGCGCCAGCCTCACGCAACGTGGATTCCCAGATAGTGAGAATCCATCGTCTCGCTCAGCGCGCGGGCCCGGCGGTCTCGGGAAGGGCGCGGCTCAGGATGGGGTCGAGGTCCAGACCGGCCGGGAGGGTGCCGAAGGCGTGCCCCCATTCCCCGGCGAGCCGGGAGGCGCAGAATGCGTCGGCGACGGCCGGGTGGGAGTACCGGACGAGGAGGCCCCCCTGCAGCGCGAGCGCCATGCGCTCGACGAGCCCCCGGGCGCGCAGCTCCAGCTCTTCCGGGTGGGCGAGCTCGCGCCGCAGCGCGCGCACGGCCCCGTCCAGCCGGCGATCGGCGCCGGAGGCGGCCTCGAGCTCGGCGAAGAACGCCTCGACGCTCGCGGGCTCGCGGGTCATGGCGCGCAGCACGTCGAGCGCGGCGACGTTGCCCGAGCCCTCCCAGATGCTGTAGAGGGGCGACTCGCGGTAGAGGCGCGGCATCCCGGATTCCTCCACGTAGCCGTTGCCCCCGAGGCACTCCAGGCATTCGACCGCGTGGGCGGACCAGCGCTTGGTGACCCAGTACTTGGAGACGGGGGTGGCGAGCCTCCCGAACGCCGCCTCGGCGGCATCGCCGCCGAGCGCGCGGTCCATCGACCCGGCGAGCCGCAGAGCGAGCGTGGTCGCGGCCTCGGACTCAACGGCGAGGTCGGCGAGCACGTTGCGCATCAGGGGCTGCTCGCCGAGGCGCCGGCCGAACACCCTGCGGTGGCGGGCGTGGTGGACGGCCTGGTGCAACCCCCAGCGCATCCCGCCCGCCGCGCCGATGACGCAGTCCATCCGGGTCACGTTGACCATCTCGATGATGGTGCGCACGCCGCGCCCCTCCTCCCCGACGCGCCAGGCGACCGCGCCGTCGTACTCGACCTCGGCGGAGGCGTTGGAGCGGTTGCCGAGCTTGTCCTTGAGCCGCTGCAGGTGCATGCGGTTGCGCTCCCCGCCGGGCAGGACGCGCGGCAGGAGGAAGCAGGTGAGTCCCCCCGGAGCCTGCGCCAGGACGAGGAAGACGTCGCTCATCGGCGCCGAGCAGAACCACTTGTGGCCGGTCAGGCGGTAGGTCCCGTCGCCCGCGGGCTCGGCGCGGGTGGTGTTGGCCCGCACGTCGGAGCCGCCCTGCTTCTCGGTCATCGCCATCCCACAGACGAGGCCGCGTTTTTCCTCCGGGGGCCGGAGGCCGAACTCGTACTCGGGGGAGGTGAGGAGGGGCTCGAAGCGTCCGGCGAGCTCCGGCTCGGAGCGCAGGGCCGGGACGGCGGCGTAGGTCATCGTCACGGGGCAGCAGTTGCCCTGCTCGGGCTGCGTCGCCCAGACCAGGTACTTCGCCGCGCGCACGAGGTGGGCGCGGGGGGCGGGGTCGCGCCACGGCCCTCCCGAGAGACCGAGCGAGACCGCCGTCTGCATGAGCTCGTGCCACGCCGGGTGGTACTCGACCTCGTCGATGCGGTGGCCGTAGCGGTCGTGGGTGTGAAGGACCGGCGGGTACTCGC
Organism: Rubrobacter sp. M3-4; assembly: GCF_059772285.1. NCBI lineage: Bacteria > Bacillati > Actinomycetota > Rubrobacteria > Rubrobacterales > Rubrobacteraceae > Rubrobacter > Rubrobacter sp. M3-4. The sequence goes on along the minus strand of NZ_JCBAJP010000004.1, from coordinate 83,041 downwards.
TCGCCAGGCGCGTAAGCTCCTGGATGCGGGCCGAGCCGACGAGCCGACCCAGCTTGCGCACCTCCGCCTCCGCTTCTCCTGCACCCTCACGCCGCAGCGCCTCGAGCAGCGCCGGGTCGTCGGAGGCGTCGTAGTCCACGAGGGGCGGGACCTGGTTGAAGACCTCGTGCGTCTCCGGCATCTCTCCTCCTAGAGTAAAAGCTCGAGCAGCGCTCCACTCCTCCGCGGCGCGAGCCAGACCAGCGCCCCGGGGATGGGCCGCAGGGGGAGAAGACTCCGGAGAGGTCAGCGGCACGCTCTCCGGCAACCCCGTTCCGGACGGCCTCCTCTCCCTCCGATGGTATCGGATGATAACAGAGGCCGCATCTAAAGGGGGCGGTGAGAGCGCCGCCCCTCAGCTCACCTCGCACATGAACAGCGGCGGCAGGTGCATGTAGGTGATCTCGGGGCTCGGCCCGACGGTGTCCTTCGCCATCTCGAGCGCCTCGGCGATGGTGTCCGCGCGCCTCAGGCCCATGCGGGAAGCGGCGTTCGGGTTCGCGCCGACCACGATCACGTCCCCCAGATGGTCGAGGGCGTGGGCGCCCCAGTAGAGGACGGTGAAGGGGTGGGCGCCGTGGTAGGCGTAGGAGTTGCGGTAGAGCGTGCGGTACCAGGGGTCGGTCGCGTACTTCTCCTCGTAGCGGCGGGCGATCTCGCGGATGTCGTGGGTCTCGGAGAAGGCCTCGTTGTAGAGGTCTATGTAGGAGGGGTGGTGGATCTTGTGGAACTGCTCCGGCATGGGGTGGGTGCCGATGAGGACCCCGCCCTTTCGCACCAGCGGCTTGCCCCTGTAGAGGTTGAAGAGGTAGCCGAGGAGCATGTTGAAGACGAGCAGCGGGTTCATGATGGAGTTCACGTTGTACGGGCCGAGGTAGGGTATGCCCATCAAGAGCACGTCGGCCTGTCCCTCGACGGGGACGAGCTGCTGGCGGTGGCAGTTCTCGAGGGTCCTCTCGTGCACCGGCTCCGTGGCCCCGGCCTGGATGCTCGTCATGCGGTGGGGGGCTTTTATGGAGTGGAAGATGCGGTGCGGGATCGCGTTCGGCAGCCTCTTCGTGGCGGCGTGGTTGGCGAGGAAGTTGGCCTTCGTGATGGGGCTCCACTCGTGCTCGGGCTTCTCCATGAAGTCGAAGACGGGCGGGAAGGCGGCGTTGTTGAGGGTCGTCTCGATGTGGAAGACCTTGACGTGCTCCTCGAAGAGGCGCCCCATCCGCGCGACGGAAGCGTGCAGCGCGGAGTTGGGCGGATCCATCAGGGAGCGACTGTGATGCAGGGTGTCCGGGTTGTGGTGGTGGCGGATCGAGGCGTAGGGCGAGAGCCCGGTGTGCACCGACTTGTGCCCGCCGTCCATCGGGATGTAGTTGATGTTGACGTAGACGAGCAGGTCGCTCTCGGCGACCCGGCGGCTCACGACGACCTCCTCGCCCTTCTCGGTCTTCCCTATCGGGACGTTGCCCTCAGGGTCTTCGGCGTCGTAGTTGTAGAGCCTCTCGGGGTAGAAGGCGCTCATTATCTTCTTGCCCAGGCAGTGCTCGAGCTCCTTGCGGGTCATCCTGCGGTGGAGCCCCAGCGCCGCGATCAGGTGTATGTCCTCGACCCCCCTGGCGTAGGCTTTCTCGAGCACCTTCTCGATGACGAGCTGCCTTATGTCGGGCTGCTGCATCGGCGGCAGGGGCAGCGAGATGTCGTCGAAGGCGATGGTGAGCTTCATCCCCGGGTGCAGAAGCTCGTGCAAAGGCTCCATCTCCAGCGGGGAGAGCAGCGCGCGCTCTATGGCGACGTTCTCGTCGGGCAGCGGCTCCAGCGGCCCCGGGGCGTAGATGACGCGGGTTCCCTCGGGCAGCTTCTCGTAGTGGAAGCCGTCCCCGGCGTTGAACATCATCGGCGGGCTCGTCTTCTCCAGGTATATCGTCTGGCTGGGCCGGCTCATCTCACCTCCACGTCTTCTCGCGAGCGGACCTTATTCTGAGGCCGCAGCCCCCGGCTGGCAAGGGCCCCGGGTTTCAGATGGGTCCCTCCAGCCTCTCCGCGGCGTCCTCCTCCATCCCGGCGAGACGGCGGCGGAGGTCCCTCCGCCAGGAGGGCGGCAACCAGCGGCAGGACAGGAGGTTTTCGATCCCCTCCGCATCGTCCCGGCCCCGGTGCATGACCCTGTTCGCCTCCCCCACGCTCACGGTCCCCGGCGGACGGTCCAGCAGGAGGAGTGCGTCGCCGGCTCTCACCTCTCCCTCCTCCAGGACCCGCAGGTAGAAGCCGGTCAGCCCGCTCTGCTGGGTGAGGAGGGCGATGTTCCGGACACCGTGGCGCCAGGCGGGCTTGTAGCAGGGGCGTCGCGGCTGGCTCACCTGCACCACCGCACCCCCGAGCCGGCAGACGTCCCCCAGGTGGACGTCCTCCTCGGTGATACCCCGGGTGGAGAGGTTCTCGCCGAAGGCGGCGGGGCCGATCTCCCGGCCGAGCATCCCCCGCCAGCGTACGTAGTGCTCCATGGGGTAGACGAGCGCGGCCTTCTCGGGCCCGCCGTGGTTCTTGCGGTCGGCCTGCTCGTCTCCGGCGAAGCCCTCCCGCCCGAGCCACACCGCTCCGGGGGCGGGCGCCTTGAAGATCGCGCTCGGCACGCTCTTTCGGCGCCCCTCCAGACGGACCACGCGCCCGAGGTTCACGCTCAGGACCCGGGCCGCGTAACCCGTCATCCGGCGCTCGCGGCGAGCGCGGCGACCCGCGGGGCGACGATGCGGGCGGCCTCCTCGAGGAGTGTCTCGTCCTCCTCACCGAAGGCGCCGACCTCGTCGCTGTCTACGTCGAACTGGCCGACGATGCGTCCCTCGTGGCGGATCAGAACCACGATCTCCGAGCGGGTGCTCAGCGAGCAGGCCAGATAGTTCTCGACCTCGCGCACGTCGTCGACGAGCTGGTTCTCGCCCTCGGCGACGGCGGTGCCGCAGACGCCTTCGCCGAGGGCGATCCTCTCGTGCGAGGCCGGGGCGCTGCAGGGCCCGAGCACGAGCTCGTCTCCTTTCAACAGGTAGATGCCGGTCCAATCCCAGCGCGGGTGCGATTCGTGCAGCACCCGCACGACCTCCTCCAAAACCTCCTGATCCGGACCTCCGGAGCCCGAGACCCGGCGCACCTCACGGAGGATCTCCCCCCGGTCCTTCGTCCGTGCCATCCGCAAGACCTCCCACGACGCTCTCTGCCTCGACGAACCAGAAAGAGCTTAGCCCCAGCTCCCTGGCGGCGCAAACCCCTCCGGCACTACCCGGCGGGTTCATGCTCGGGACAGTCCACCCGGAGCTCGCGCACGGCGAGCGGGGCGTCGAGCAGCGCGCAATGGTGCGGCCTCTCCCGGCCGGGGTGTGCATCGGGTCTGAAGAAACGGCAGCTGAGGCACATCCGGGCCCGCACGAGCCCCTCCCGCTGCAGCGAGGCGACGAGGCGCAAGAGCGCCCCGAGCAAAACCTCCTTCTCCTCCCCGCCGAGCTCCCCGAGGGGTTCCCGTACGGCCCCGGACCAGCCGGAGAGCTCCCCGGCGATGCTCCGGCCGGCCCCGGTGAGCCGCAGCGTGACGTAGCGGCGATCCTCCGGCCACTCCTCGCGCACGAGCAGCCCCTTCCTCTGCAGGGCATCCACCGCCCCGCTCACGGTCGCCGGGGTGAGTCCGAACTCGCGAGCGAGCTCCCCGACCCGTCGCAGCTCGACCGGCCGGTGGAGGAGGTAGACGAGAAAGCGGGCCTGTATCGGGCTCAGGCCCCGCCGCCCGGCCTCCTCGCGCAGCAAGGCCTCCAGAGCCTGCGAGAGGCGCTCCAGCGCGTCGGCGAGCTTGCTCTCTATCTCATTCCCGCTCAGAAGCTCCCTTCCCTGGCGTACGGCTGGCTCCAGAGCGTGACGTGCAACACGACCGCCTTGAACCACGCCTGATGCATCTTCTCGACCTCTTCCTCCGGATGTCCCCCGTCCTCCAGGAACCGCCGGACCGTCGCGGTTATGGGGTAGATGAAGGAGATCATGTACCGCAGCGGGATCTCCCCGGGGGCCTCCACCCCGTCGGTGCGGTTCTTCTTCTCCCGTGTGTGCCGGAGGGCTATCTCGTGCTGGTAGTCGAGCCATTGCTGGTCGTAGGGCCTGCGGCACACGTCCAGCACCCATTGCTTGAACCGCCCCCTGACCCTCTCCAGATACTCTCCTATGGGCCGCCCTTCGCGGTCGCTGAAGTAGTAGACCAGATGCGGATGGTCGGCGACGAACCCGTACCACAGATCCAACACGTCGTCGAGCCGGCCCTCGAGCACATCCCCCGCCATCCGCAGATAACGCTCGTCCTCCTCCGTGAAGAGCACCGTCTGCCGCAGAAGATCCAACTCCTCCAGGCTCACCGGGGAGCGCGCCAGCTCCTGCGCCCCGTAGGTATAACCCGGTATTCCTCCCTGCGCCACTTGCCACCCCCTTTAATTAGGACTCCTAAATAACTTTAGCAGAGGTGGATGGCTGGTGCAACGGGCATCTTTCTAACGACCGGTTCTACGCAGCTCCACGGGGCGCAGGACGAGGTAGACGGCGGCGGCGAGGACGATACCGAGCTCGAAGCCGACGTCCACGCCGTAGGGTTTGTTGACGAGGTCTGCGACCGGACCGACGAAGTACGCCTGTGACATGCCGAGGAAGGCGCCGAAGAGTCCGACGGCCATCGCGCAGAGCGCGGCCCAACCGAGCGGCAGCCGCGAGCGGGTATTCCAGTCTTCGACGTTGTAGCGGCCGCGGCGGAAGACGAAGTGCTCGATGATGAGCACGATGGACCAGGGGCCGAGCCAGTAGGCGATGATCAGGAGGAACCCCTCGAGCGTCGAACCGAAGTTCTTCGCCGCGGGCAGGGCGATGAGGACGTAGAGGACGGCGCCTGCGAGCGTCCACACCCAGCGAGGAACGCGCTGGAACGAGCGGCTTATGACCTGGGTGGAGAGGCCGAGGCTGTAATCGTTGGGGATGTTGTTGGCGATGACGCTCAGGGCCAGAAGCCCGACGAGCACGTCGCCGAAGCCGCCGAGCGGGGCGACCGCGCCGGCGAGGAGTTCACCGCCCTCCTTGCCCTTGAGGGCCGGAACGGTGGTCAGGAAGAGACCGAGCGTCTCGAGCAGGATGCAGGCGAGGAAGATGCCCAGATAGGTCATCGTGAAGACCCGCCGGGCGGGGGTATCCTCCGGCTGGTTGACGTTGTAGTCGGCGGCGTAGGAGCTCCAGCCGGTCGCGAAGCCGTAGATCGCGCCTCCGAAGGAGACCATCGAGGCTATCTCGGCGGTATGCAGCGCGGGGGTGGGGACGATCCTGAAGTGCGGTGCGGCGACGGCGGTGACGATCAGGAAGATTATCGCCATCGGGATCCAGGCGTACCGCTCGTAGCGGTGGACGTAGCGGTAACCGTAGATGCTCACCATCGTGGTGAGGAATGCAATGATCAGGATGCCCGCCCAGCGAGGGACGGCGTCGTGCGTGACCGCGGCGACGAGCTGCCCACCGATGATGACGTTCACCGCCGACCACCCGATGCACGCGGCGACGTTGAAGCATGCCATGATCGCGGCACCCACCCAACCGAAGGAGAACCTCGAGATCGTCATCTGCCTGAGGCCCAGCTTCGGTCCCAAAGTCGAGAAGAACGCGACCGGCAGCACCCCAAGCGCGTTGAAGATTATGATCACCGCGAGGCTGTCCCAGAACCCGAGCCCGAAGAGCGGTATCGCGAGAGCCCCGAGAGACACGGTCGAGAGGACCAGGTTCGCCGAGAACCACATCGTGAAGTTGTCCCGGATCCTGACGTGCACCCGCGCCTTGGGCGAGACGCGCTCGATGCCGTGGGTTTCGATCCCTTCTTCTTCTGGAATCTCTACTACTTCTTCTGACATGCGGCTCCTCCAAAAACGTTCCGTCCCACAGGGAGCGGTACGATGCACAACCTCTCCGCCGCAAACCCCATTCCGGGGGACGCCTCCGGCGGACGACAGTCCGGGCCCAGTTTAAACCATCGCTCTCCCCGAGTCACTGGGTGATCCGGGGTACATCAAGATAGAAGAGACCCCGGCTTCGTTCTTCGGCCCGGGGGCCAAAGACGCACCACCCGGCATCTACCGGATCGGGCCCCGCGGCGAAACTTCACGCCTGCCCTCGTCCGGGCTGTCGCACCGAACCCATTTGCACTATCATGTCGTACAGCGTGAGCGCACCGGACGACGCAGCAGAAGCTTACCGCGAGGCCCTCTCGGGCCTCTGGCATCCCGTGGCCCGCACCGCAGACCTCGCCGAGGGTCCGCTCGGCGTGAGGCTGCTCGACCGGCGGCTGGTCCTCGCTCGCCTCGAAGGAGAGGCGGTGGCGTTCGAGGATCTGTGCCGCCATCTCGGGGCGGCGCTCTCGATCGGGGACGTCGTCGAGGGATGTTACCTGCGCTGCCGCTACCACGGCTGGAGCTACGACCGCACCGGCCGCTGCGTGGACATCCCGGCCCGGCGAGGGCGCTCCATACCGCGCGAGGCGAAGGTGAGGCGCTTCCACATCCGGGAGGCGTACGGGATCGTCTGGGTGTGCCTGGCCGACGAGCCGGTACAGGATATCCCGCCGTTCCCCGAGTACGGGGACGAAGAGTTCCATAAAGGTCCCTTGAGGACCTACGGCCCGTGGCGGGCGAGCGCGCCGCGGGTGGTGATGGCCGCGCTCGACGACACCCACTTCCCCTGGGTACACCCCGGCATCCTCGGCGACCCCTCCCACCCCGAACCACCCGAGCACGAGGTCTGGCGGGAGGGCGACCGCCTGGTGTGCACCTACACCATGCTCCAGCCCGCCAACGACACCGTCTCAAGCGGCGAGGGACGGCCGGCGCTCGAGAAGGTCACCTACACCAACCACGTCACCCCGACGAGCATCCGGCTCGTCAAGGAGAGCGCCGCCGGCACCTACGTAATCTGGCAGGCATCCTCCCCGATCTCGTGGGACGAGACCCTCGTCTTCTCCTACCAGGCGCGCACCTTCGACAAGGGGGTGGATCGCGACCCGGACTACGAGCGGCTGCAGGACGAGATCCAGGAGCAGGACCGCCCCGTCGTCGAGAGCCAGCGGCCGTGGCTCCTGCCGCCCCTCAGCTCGCGGATGATGCTCTACATCCGACCCGCCGACCTCCCGCTGATCTCCTACCAGAAGTGGCTGGAAGAGCTCGGCATCCCGCAGCAGATATGATCCGGGCCGACCTTCTCGTCCGCAATGCCCGGCTCATGGACGGACGTCTGGTGGACCTCGCGATACTGGACGGGACGTTCCGCAGGATCGGGGAGCACCTGGAGATCGCCGCGGAGCGGGAGCTGGACGCGAGGGGCCGCCTCACGACACCTCCCTTCATAGACAGCCACGTCCACCTCGACGCGGCGCTCACCGTCGGCGAGCCGCGCTTCAACCGCAGCGGGACGCTGCTCGAAGGGATCGAGATCTGGGGCGAACGCAAGCAGACCCTGAGCGAAGAAGATGTAAAGGGCCGCGCGCTCGAGGCGATAAAGTGGGAGGCGGCGCAGGGGACGCTCTTCATCCGCAGCCACGTCGACGTCTGCGACCCGGAGCTCACCGCGCTCAGGGCTCTGGTCGAGCTGCGCGAGGAGGTGCGCGACCTCGTCGAGCTGCAGATCGTCGCCTTCCCGCAGGACGGGATCTACGCCACGCCCGGGGGTCCTGCGCTCATGGAGGAGGCGCTGCGGCTCGGGGCGGACGTGGTCGGCGGCATCCCCCACCACGAGCCGACCCGCGCGCTCGGCGAGAGGGACGTCCACCTCGCCTCGGAGCTCGCGAAGAAGTACGCGAGGCCCCTCGACCTGCACATCGACGAGACCGACGACCCGAACTCCCGCTTCACCGAGGTCCTCGCGTGGGAGGCCGTCGAGGGCGGCTTCGGGAGCCGGGCCACCGCGAGCCACTGCACCGCGATGCACTCCTACGACGACGCCTACGCGTTCAAGCTGATCCGGCTGCTCGCCAGATCTGGCATCAACGTCGTCGCGAACCCCTTCGACAACACCGTCCTGCAGGGCCGCTTCGACACCTACCCGAAGCGGCGCGGGATGGCGCGGGTGAAGGAGCTCCTCGAGGCGGGCGTGAACGTCTCTTTGGGACACGACTCGATCATGGACCCCTGGTACCCGCTCGGCCGCGGCGACATGCTCGGGGCCGCCTCCCTCGCGCTGCACGTCCTGCAGATGAGCGGTGAGGAGGAGATCGGGGAGATGCTCGAGCTGGTCACGAACCGCGCCGCCCGCACTTTGGGGGTGGAGGATAGATACGGCATCGAGGAGGGCAAACCAGCGAGCTTCGTCGTCCTCGACGCCCCGGGCACGTTCGACGCGCTGCGCCTCGACCCCGCCCGCCTGTGGGTGGTGAAGGACGGCAGAATCGTGGCCGAGACCGAGCCCTCCCGCACCACGCTCTACCGGGGTGGAGGGAAAGAGCGCGTGGATTTCCTGCGCTAGGGCCTCCGCAGATCGAAGGCGACCTTGATGAACCCCCTCCTGCCGGCGGATCGGGCGGCGGCTACGGCCTCGCGGTAGTCCGTAAGGCGGAAGAGCGGCCCGATCAGGCTCTGCAACTCTATCTCCCGGGCGAGGCGCAGCGCGAGCGCGAAGCTCCTCACCCGCTCTCCCCCGTACTCCTCGTAGCCGTAGGCGTAGCTCCCGGCGAGACCGACCTCCCCGTGCCAGAGCGGGGTGAGATCCAGGCGGCTGCGGGCCCCCGGCATCCCGACGAAGACGACCTCCCCACCGGGGCGGGTGAGCCTGATGGCGTCCTCGACGGTCCCGGAAACCCCGACGCACTCGAAGGTTCGGTCCGCGCCGCCGAGGACGACGGGCTTCCCGAGCTCGGGTTTTTCGACCCTCGCGCCGAGCCGTGCGGGAAGCTCACCGTAGAGCTCGCCCGGAGATGCGACCTCGTCGGCCCCCAGGCGCAGCGCCTCCTCGCGCTGGCGTGGATGCTTTGCGACGCAGACGATGCGACCCGGCCGCCTGAGGTGCCGCAGCGCGGCGACGACCAGCAGCCCGACGCTCCCCGCTCCCAGGACGAGGACGGTCTCTCCCGGTTCTGCGCGGAGTGCGGCGTGCACCGCGCAGGCCAGGGGCTCTACGGAGACCGCCGCCTCGTCGGGCAGATCCTCCGGGACGCGGTGCAGCTGGGAGGGATGCGCGACGAGCGTCCCCTCGCACCACCCGCCCCCGGTGTCGCGGCAGAAGCCGGTCTGGATGCCGGGGGCGAGGTCTCCCCCGGTCACGTTGGTGCAGAGGGCGTACTCCCCGGCGGCGCACATCCGGCAGGGGGGATCTATCCCGCGCACCTCGCAGCCGAGCGCCGGCTCGACGACGACGCGCTCTCCGGCGGTGAAACCGGAGGCGTCTTCGGCCACCTCTCCCACGATCTCGTGCCCGAGGACGAAGGGCGGGGAAGTCAGCGGGGAGAAGTAGGGCGAGCTCTTCGAGAGGAGGGTCGCGAGATCCGAGCCGCAGATACCCGAGAGGCGGGGCTTCACGCGCACCCACCCCGGCGCGGGGAGCGGGGGTTCGGGGACGTCTTCGAGGTTCAGCGGTGAGAGGCGGGAGGTCTCGATCCTCTCGATGCGCCCGGCAACACGCACCAGCAGGTAGCGCGGGGCGGACTTGTGGTAGACGAGGGCGCGCAACCTCTCAGCGGACCTCCCAGTTGCGGACCTCCCAGCCCCGCTCCTGCGCCACCGCGGCGAGCCGGCGGTCGGGGTTCACGGCGACCGGGTTGCCCACCGTCTCGAGCATCGGGAGATCCGAGATCGAATCCGCATACGCGTAGGAGCGGGAGAGGTCCAGGTTCCGCTTGCGGGCGAAGGAGGCGAGCATCCGCGCCCGGGCCTCCCCGGCGACCGGCGCGCCGGAGATCTCGCCGGTGTACACCCCGTCCTCCTCGACCAGACGGGCGCAGAGCACCTCGTCGGCGAGGTCTTCGAGCGGCTCCAGGATGAAGTCCAGGGCTCCGGAGAGGAGCACGATGCGGTGCCCGGCCCGACGGTGCTCGCGCAGGCACTCGAGCGCCTCCGGGTAGATCCTCTCCAACGTGTACCCGGCGAAGCTCTCCAGCCCGAGGCGGCGGGCTTCGGACGGTTTCCAGCCGCGGTAGTTGCGGTAGAAGGCGCGGTTGAAGTGTGCCCGGCTCACCTTGTCCAGCGCCCAGTAGTAAGGGATGCGGGGCAGGAAAGAAGCCAGCCAGAGCGGTCGCGCGGCCGGAGGCAGACTGCGCAGCTTGAGGTGCGCGAAGTACGAGACGACGTTGGAGCCCACGAGCGTGCCGTCCACGTCGAAGATCGCGGCGACCTCCCCGTCCCTCTCCGGCGCGGTGCGGCGCCTCGCCCGGCGCCCCGGCTTCGCGGTCAGGGAGGGCAGGTGCGCCTCCTGCATCCAGCGCCGCCAGTCGACCTCGTCGATGTCGAAGGAGAACTCGCGTCGGTCCTCGGGGGTGAGGGAGTCGAGGAGCGCGCGGGTGTTGCGGGTGGAGAACCGTGCGGACATCGTGGCGTAGCCGCCGTAGATCCTGCTGTAGTAGAGCACCATCCTCGCCCGTTTCTCGGCGCGCGAGGCCCGGGTGCGCAGATCCGAGACCATGTGCCCCTCCGGCAGCCGGGAGAGGATCGACCCGGCCACCCCGAGCCCCAGAAGCTCGGCCCGCAGCTTCGCCTCGACCCGTCTTCTACCCGGGAAGTCCCACTCGGGGACCCGGATCGGCCGCCCGCTAGGGTCTCTGAGCGGGTTCTCGAGGAAGTATTCCCTCACGTAGGCGTGCATCTCGCGGTAGCGCAGCGGGTTGCGCTCGCTCGATGCGACCTGGAAGACCTCGGGCTCCGCGGGGCGTCTCGCCGCGGCGGCGAGGATCGCGCAGACCACCTGGTCCACCGGCACCAAATCCACGATGCTCTCCGGGTCACCGGGGAACTCGCGCAGGATACCCTTGGCGTAAGCCATGATCAGGGGGTCCGCCATCTTGGAGCCCTGGATCCATCCGGGGTAGGGCTCGCGGAGGCTGCTCTCGATGATCGCCGGGCGCACGATGACGAGCGGCAGATCCCCCCTTTCGAGCAGGACCAGCCTCTCGGCGAGCGATTTGGTGTAGGTGTAGACGTCGTGCCAGCCGAGCTCCTTCGCCCGCTCCGAGCCGCGCTCCACGAGCCGGTCGCGCACCCAGGCCCGCCGGAGCTGCTCGACCCTCTCCGAGACCTCTTCCTCGGAGCCGACCATCCCGAGGCTCTGGCGCGCCTCCTCCTCGAAGGCGCGCAGCAGCTTCGCAGCGCGGGAATCCCGCTCGGTTCGGGCTATCACACGCTCTATCTCCTCGACCTCGCGGCGGGCGTCGATCCGGGCGCCGGAGGGAGAGATCTCCCCCGGCAACTCCTCCGGCACGAGCCCGTCGGTCATCCCGGCGACGTACGCCGTCGAGACGTGCACGAAGAGCGGCTCCTTCTCCCAGGAGCGGGCCAGACGCAAGAGACCGAGCGTCCCGTGCACGTTCGAGGCCAGCGCGGCATCGAGCGGGGCGTCGAAGACGACCGAGGCCGCCGAGTGGATGACGACGTCCACCTCGCGGGAGAGCTCCTCGACTTCACGCTCTCCGAGGCCGAGCGCGGGGGCGCCCACGTCCCCCTCCAGCACCCGCACCTTCTGCGAGACGAGCCCTTCGAAGCCATCCCCCAGCCGCTCGCGCAGCCTCCCGAAGGCCGCCGAACCGAGCACCTCACGCTCGAAGCGCTCCCGGGCGCTCCTCTCGCGCGCCGGGCGCACCAGCACGTATAGCCTGCCTATCTGTGGCAGGGAGCGCAGGATCTTCTCGCAGAGGGCCGTCCCCACGAAGCCGGTCGCACCGGTCAGAAGCACCGAGCGCCCCGCGTAGAGCTCACGCAGCGGCCTAGCCATCTCTCCTCCTCTGCCCGAACCTCCGCTCGCGCCCCTCCAGCAGGGCCCGGGCGTTCTCCCGGTGCCGCCAGAGCACCACCGCCGCCCCGACGAACGCGTAGACCAGGTACGGCAGGGGCTGACCCGTGATCAGGTACCCCACCGGAGCCGCCACCGAGACGACGATCGCGGCGAGCGAGGTGTAGCGGAAGGCGAACGCGATGATCCACCACAGCACGAAGACCCCCAGACCAACAGGAGGGACGAGCGCGAGGCCGCTCCCGGCCCCGGTCGCGACCCCCTTCCCTCCGCGGAAACGGAGGAAGACCGGCCAGCAGTGTCCCACGATGGCGGCGAGGGCGGTGAGCGCCCAGACCCACTCCGAATCGCTCAGACCGCGCGCCACGAGGACCGGGACGAGCCCTTTGAGCATGTCGCCCAGCAGGGTCAGGAAGGCGGCGAGCCTGCCCGCGCTCCTGAGGACGTTCGCGGTACCGATGTTGCCGCTTCCCACCTTGCGTACGTCGACGCCGCGGGCCAGCCCGACCAGAAGGCCGGTCGGGATCGAACCGAGCAGGTACCCGAACAGGATGAGCAGTACTCCGGACACAGCTCTGAGAGTATAGCGGAAGGGAGGGCGGCGCGGGCGGCTCCCTTTAGAGCAACCCCCGGCGGCGCAGGTAGAGGGCGGAGACGAGGACGAAGACGAGCTGCACGGCGATGAAGACCCAGAACCCGGCGGGGTTGTCCTGGCCGGGGAGGTACTTGAAGTTCACCCCGTACCATCCGGCGAGGACGCTCAGCGGGCCGAGCAGGGCGGCGAGCACGGTGAGGCGCCGGATGCCGAGCTCGCTGCGCTCGTCGCGGCGCATCCTGTAGGCCTCTATCGCACCGTCTACGTAGTCGCGGGTTGCATCGGCCATGTCCACCGCCTCGCGCTGGTTGTCCGAGACGTCCGAGAGGTAGTCGCGCTGCTCCCGAAAGCTCCTCCCGAGGCGCCGGATCACCTCCTGCTGAGCCACGGCGAGCCGGCGGAACGCCTGCAGGTCACGCTTCATCGAGATAAGGTTCTCCAGAGCCCCGAGCGAAGCACGCTCGTGTGAAGGGTCGAGCGCCGACTCCAGCCTCTCGGCGGCCGTCGCGGCCTGCACGAGCACCGGCAGGTGCCCGTCGACGAGCGTATCCAGCGCGCAATAGGCCAACTCTGCCCCCGGCGCTCCAATGCCGGCAGGTGATCCGAGCCTCTCTTCGATCCGCGAGCGCACCTCTTCCAGAGGGCCATCGCGCACGGTGACGAGCCATCTCTCACCGAAGACCAGGTCCACCTCCATCGCGCTCAGCCGAACCGGCTCGCCTCCCTCCACCCGGGCGGCGAATCCGGCTATGAAAGCCCCGCCGTCGAAGAGGTCGACTTTGGGCATGCGCAGCGGGGAGAGACAGTCCTCGACGGTGAGCGGGTTGAGACGGAGGACCTCACCCAGGATAACCCGCGCCCGCTCGCGGGGCCGCACGAGGTCTATCCAGACCATCTCGGACTCCTGCAAGGCCTCGGGGAGCCGCTCCGAATCCACCCCCCACACCCGCCCCCCGGCCCGCACGAGGACGTTGACCTGCTCGGCTCCGCCCTCGATCGGTAGCCCGCTCCCACGTCTCGCCTCGCCGCCGGTCGGATCCCAGACCCCGAGGTAACCGCGGCCGGATCTTTTTTCTGGCCTGCCAGACATACGCCAGAGTGTACCCGAACCGTGGCCCGTCCGAGCGCACCTTGGGATTCCTCTAACTCCGGGTGCTGCTCCGGCTCAGGCGTCCCAGCGTGACGTCCACGGTCTTACGGCCGCCGCTCCGCTCGACCGTCAGGGTGACGCTCTCCCCCGGCCGGTAGCGCTCGAGCGCCGCGATGAGGTCCCCCGAGTCGCTCACCTTCCTTGAGCCTATCCCGACGATCACGTCCCCGCGCCTGATCCCGGCGCTGGCCGCGGGCCCGCCCCGCTGGACATACGTGACCAGCGCGCCGGAGTCGACCGGGAGGCCGAAGCGGCCCGCTATCTGGGGGGTGAGGTCGGTCAGGGCGACGCCCAGGTAGGGATGGGTGGCCCGGCCGTTCTGGATTATCTGGTCGGCGATGGAGATGGCGGTGTAGGAGGGGATGGCGAAGCCTATGTTCTCGGCCCCTGTCTGGCCCGGCGGCAGGTAGGCCTCGTTTATCCCTATCACCTCGCCTTTGATGTTGGCCAGCGCCCCGCCGGAGTTGCCGGGGGAGATGGCGGCGTCCGTCTGGATCAGGTTGGTGAGCGAGGGCTCCTGGGAACCCGTGCCGGTCAGCCCGGCTGGAAGGTCGCGGTTGAGGCCGCTTATGATGCCGGAGGTGACGGTGGACTGGAGGCCAGAGGGGCTGCCTACGGCTATCGCCCTCTCACCCACGAGCAACCTCCTGTCGCTGGAGAAGGTGGCCGCGGGGAGGCCGTTGCGGTTCACCTTGAGGACCGCGATGTCGGTGTAGGGATCGGTGCCCACGACGCTGGCGGTGGCGGTCGAGCCGTCGGCGAAGATCACCCTGACCGAGCTCGCATTCTGCACGACGTGGGCGGCGGTGATGATGTAGCCGTCGCTGCGGTAGATCACACCGCTTCCGATACCCTCTTCGCCCTGGGAGGAGCTTCCGCTCGAACCCTGCCCAAACCGGGCTCCATATCTGGGCCGCGAAGAGAAGCCAACGTCGATCTGTACGACGGAGGGGACCACCTCGCTCGCGACCTTCGCCACGGACCCCGAACCTCCGGAAGAGCTCGAAGCGGAACTTCCGGCCGTGGTGGGCTGGGCGGTCGCGGGACCCTCGTCGAGGAGCACGTAGCCCGCGGCGGCCACGCCGAGCAGCAGCGCCACCAGCGCTGCTGCGACGAGCGCGGGACGGGGATGGCGCAGACCTTCGAATCTCATGGTGGGGACCTCCGTTCTCTCGCGAGGCAGGTCTTACGCACCGAGTCTAGGACGTCGGGATCAAGCCAGTTTAAGGCGCGGGTAAGATTCCGATCAGAGATTCCCGCCGCCTCGCCTCCCGTCCGTCTCGGCGGATGACCGAGAGGCGGCGCCGTTCTCTCGTTCCCCGGGAAGGCTCGGAGGCAGATGGACGGTGAACGTCGAGCCCCGGCCCGGCTCGCTCTCGACCTCAATCGTTCCTCCGTGCTGCCGGACGATCCAGCTCGCGATGGAGAGCCCGAGCCCCGTACCCTCCGTGGCGCGGGCGGGGTCGGCGCGGTAGAAACGCTCGAAGATGTGCGGCAGGTGCTCGGGCGCTATACCCTCCCCGGTATCCGAAACGCTGATGTGCGCCCCACCGTCCCTCCAGGCTTCGGCCCGGACGGTGATGTGCCCTGAGGAGGGGGTGTACCTGATCGCGTTGTCGAGCAGGATGAGCAGAAGCTGCTTGAGCGCGTCCCGGTCGCCCGCGAGTTCGATCCTTTCCGGCGCATCGAGCGAAAGCTTTTGGCCTTCGGTGAGTGCCCTCGCCTGCGCCACCGCCTCCCTGGCCAGGGTGGCGAGGTCCAGGGGCCTTCGCTCCAGCGCACGCCCGGCGTCGGCGCGGGCCAGCGTCAGGAGGTCCCCGACCAGTCGGCTCATCCGCTCGGACTCCCCGTGGATCTCCGCGAGGGCCGCCTCCCGGTCGGCAGCGGACATCTCCGGGACCGCGCGCAGCAGCCCCGCGTTGCCCCGGATCGTGGTGAGCGGCGTACGCAGTTCGTGGGAGGCGTCGGCGACGAAGCGCCTCTGCGCTTCGAGCGTTTCGCGGAGCTGGCGGTCCGAGGCCTCGAGCCGGCGGAGCATCTCGTTGAAGGTGACGGCGAGGCGCCCGACCTCGTCACCGGAGTCGGGGAGCTTCACCCTCCGGGAGAGGTCGCGGGAGGATCCGATCGACTCTGCGGTGCTCATCAGGCGCCGGAGCGGACGCAGGGTCTCGCCAGCCATGAACGAGACGACCCCGACCGAGAGGACCAGCGCCGCCAGAAGCCCCACCCCGGCGAGCAGTCGGAGCTGGGAGAGGGTCTGACGGACGGGGGCGAGGGAGCGCCCCACCTGTACCACCCCGACCGTCCGGCCGTCCACCACGAGCGGGGAGCTGTAGACTTCCACCTCCTCGCCGCCCACCCTGACGACCCTGAAGTCCGGGCGGCCAGAGTGGGAGGTGACGGGGTCTTCGGGCAACGTCCTCCCGCCCAGGTTTTCCGAAGTTCCCAGCACCCGTCCGTCGGGCGTGCTCACCTGCACGAAGGTGTCGGAGGAGGCGAAGGTGTTGGGCGGCGGGATGAAGATCTCCACGCCCGGCGAGAAGTGGGAGTACGTGATCCGGGGCCTCACCGCGTCGTTGACCTGCCGCGCACGCTCCACGAGCGACTGCCGGACCTGCCCGTAGAGGCTGTTCGCGAGGATGGCGTATACGGCGGCGGCGAAGGCGACCAGCACCACCCCCAGGATCAAGGCGTGCCAAAGGGTGAGCCTCGCGCGCAGGCTACCGGGCAGGCGCAGGGCCCGGGGTTTCGCCATCGTGGGGTCTTTCTTCTTCTCTGAGGACATAACCTGCCCCCCGCATCGTGTGGATCAGCCGCGGCTCGCCACCCGCCTCGAGCTTCTCGCGCAGGTAACCGACGTAGACGGCGACGACGTGGGTGTGGGCCTCGAAGTCTATGCCCCAGACCTGCTCGAGGAGCTGCTCCTGGGAGAGTACCTGCCGCGGGTGCCTGAGGAAGGCCGCGAGCAAATCGAACTCCCTCGCCGTCAGGTGCACCGGCCGGTCTGCGCGCCGGACCTCACGCGCGGCGAGATCCACGGTGAGGTCGGCGAAACGCACCACGTTCTTCCGGTCCTCTTCCCGGCCGCTACGGCGGAGCAGGGCCCGCACCCGGGCTATGAGCTCCTCGTGCGCGAAGGGCTTGACCAGGTAGTCGTCCGCGCCGCTCTCCAGCCCCTCGACCCGGTCCGAGACCTCGTCTTTGGCCGTGAGCATCAGGATCGGCGTGTCGTCGGCCGCCCTCAGGCGCCGGCAGACCTCGAGCCCGTCCATCCCCGGCATCAGGATGTCCAACACGACCACCTCAGGCCGGAAGAGGAGCGCCCGTTCGAGCCCCTCCGGCCCGCTGTGCGCGAGATCCACGTCGAACCCGGCGTAGGAGAGGGCGCGCTTGAGGAAGCCGGTTATGCTCCTGTCGTCGTCGATCACGAGCACGCGGGCTCTGGACAAGAACTTCTCCTGAAAACTCGCTCTTCACACCACCGCCGACCGGGTGCGGGGAGGCGCCCGGACGCACCTCCCCTTATATCACCTCCATCCCGGAGCGAGGGGGTTGTAGTGTTGTCGTGAAGGCTGCCCCAGGATGTGTGTCCGCATGATACCGTGGCTATGTCAGACGCGGCGCAGAGCCGCGTAAGAGTCCGGTAAGAATGTCCCTGCACACCCTTCATCCGAGCAACACCACGTCGCAGCCGGCGTGGTCGGTCACGAAGCGTGCGACGTGACCCAGACGACGGCGGGCCGGCCCGCGCTCCGGCGGGTGAGCCTCGAACGAGGCTCCGGAGTCGAGAGAGACGACGAGGTGGGCGTGGACGTGTCGGGGGCGCCGCTCTCCCCGGACCTCCACGTTCTCGCCCTCGCGCAGGGCGGCTTCGATCTGCGCTCCCCGGTGCGGGGGGAAGCGCACCTCCGTTCCGTCCTCCAGGTAGAAACCATCGACCTCGCCGCGGGGGCTGCGGTGCCAGCCGGAGATCCTGTCGGAGACCACGACCGGTCCGCCGTCCCCGCCCCCGCGGCCGAGGATCAGCACCGAGACCCCGTGCTCTTCGGCCGCCCGCACCAGCTCGTGTTCCGGTCTGCCGCGCAGCAGAAGGACCCCGACCTCCACCCCGGCACCCGGCAGAGCGCCGGAGAGGAGCGACCGTTCCTCCTCCAGCATCTCCATCGCGGCGGCCTCCGCCTCCCTCAGGAGGTCCCCGGAGTCCGGCTGGCGCCTCCCGAGCAGTCCCCGCAACGCGAGGTCGTAGCCCCGGAGGGCCCGCTCGTCCAGAACGTGGGCGAGCAGGATCCGACGCACCCCAGAGAGGTAGCGCGAGGCGCCGCGCACCATCCGCTCCCGGTCCCTCCCCTCGATGCAGACCATCGCAAGCAAAAGAGAGCACCCCCTATGGTCCGAAGAGGCCGAACGAGACCCAGAGCCCCACCGCCGAGGCCACCAGGATCACGGGGGCGGAGACCAGGCCCACCCTCAGGTACTCTCGGGAGGTGATCTCCATCCCCCGCCCGCGGACTATGGAGAGCCAGATCAGGGTCGCCAGAGAGCCGACCACCGTGAGGTTGGGGCCTATGTCGATGCCGAGGAGCGAGGCGTAGGCCAGCGCCGGATGATGGGCCTCCGAGAGGGCTCCGAGCGAGGCCACGGTCATGGGGACGTTGTTTATGAGGTTCGCGCCGAGGGCGGTCCCGGCGGCCACGGCCAGGATCGGAAGCAGCCCCTCGCCGGGACCGGCCGCCGCGTAAGCCTCGTGCAGCGCCCCCGCGAGTCCTGCGTTCTCCACCGCCCGCACCACCACGAAGAGCCCAACTACCAGCACGATCAGACCCCACGACACCGACCCCGCCACCTCGCGCAGCCCCACCCACCCGCGCCAGCGCGCCACCGCCACGAGCACCGCTCCCCCGATGAGCGCAACCAGGCCTATGGGAACGCCGAGGGCCGGCGCGACGAAGAAACCCGCGAGCACGGCGGCCATGCCGGCCGCCGCCAGTCGGAAGAAGGCGGGGTTCTCCGGGACGAAAGAAGCCGGTTTGTGCTCGTAGGCCCCGGACAACTCTCCACGAAAGAGCCAGAAGAAAACCGCCGCGTTCGTCGCCACGGCCAAGAGGGCCGGCACCAGCATAACCAGGGCGAAACGGAGGAAGCCCAACCCCAAAGTGTTGTAGACGAGGAGGTTGGTCAGGTTCGAGACCGGCAGAAACAGCGAGGCGGTATTCGCCGTGTAGGTGCAGGCGAACATGAAGGGCAGCGGCGAGAGGCGCAGCCTCGAGACCATGACGTAGACCACGGGGGTCAGGACTATGGCGGTCGAGTCCAGCGAGAGAAACGCCGTAACCAGCGTCCCGGCGACGAAGACGAAAGCGTAGAGCCGGGGGACGCTCCCGCCCCCGGCCCGCGCCGCCCGCGAGGCCACCCACTCGAAGAACCCCGCCCGCTCGGCCACGGCGCTCAGCGCCATGAGGCCGACCAGGAAGATCAGCGCGTCCTGGGTGGTCCGCAGGATGTCGCCGAACTGGGAGAGGGAGACAAGCCCGGCCGCGAGCACGGCTCCACCTCCGGCGGCGGCCCACCAAGCCTCGCCGATGCCGCGGGGGCGGGTGAGGACGAGGGCGAGCGTCGCGGCGAAGACCAGCCCGGCAAAGAGCCCGCTCACGCAAGTGATGATACACGCACGGGGCACCGGATGCTGTTATCTTGTGGCGTCTCGACCAAGAAGCGGGAGGATACGCTCTGCACACCCTGGTGCGCAACCTGCTCTACCTCGTCTCGGTGGGGCTGGCGCTACACCTGCTGCTGCCGCAGTTGCCGGGCATCGAGCGTTCGGTACGGCTCGTGCTGCACGCCGACACCCCGTTGCTGGTCGCCGCGTTCGTCTCCGAAACGGTGAGGAGCATCTGCTACTCGGAGCTCCTGGGGCGCTCGGTCGGCGCCGCGTCGGGGATAGGGGCGTCGCCGGGGCTGCGCAGGCGCGCCGGGCTGGGCTTCTGGTACATGCTCCGCCTGACGCTCACGGGCCTCGGCGCCTCGCGGGTACTACCGGGCGGCGGGGCCGCGGCGGCGACGGTGACCTACGGAGGAATACGGAGCCGGGAGATCGAACCCCGGCGGGCGGGCCTCGCGCTCGCCGCCGCGACGGCTCTTTCGTACGCGGCCCTGGGTGTGATGTTCGCGGCGAGCGCGCTATACATGCTGGCCCACGGCGGGCGCGGCCCGGTCGGTTCTGCCACGGCGTCCGTCGCGCTCGTGATCGCCGGCTTCATCCTCCTGGGAGGCTACATGGCCAACAGAAACCCACGCACGGCGAAGGCCTTCCTGGTGCGCGTGACGAGCCTCTGGTACCGACTCCCCGGCCGACGGCACGGCGAGCTGCAGGCGGAAAGGAAGGCCGCACAGATCGTCGACCGGGTGCGCGACGAGCTGCGGGCCATGTTCCGCCAGATCCGGAACAACCCGGCCGAAGCCTCGCGGCTAGCCATCCTCGCCTCCGGCTACTGGGCCTTCGACGCCCTCTGCCTGGTGTTCACCTTCCGCGCGTTCGAGGTGAACACGGGGGTCGTCGAACTCCTCGTCGCCTACGGCATCGCCACCACGGTGGGGTCCCTCCCGATCACCCCCGGCGGCATCGGGGTCTTCGAGACGCTCATGCTCGGGACGCTCGCGCTGCTCGGCACGGGATCTGAGGCCGTCGTCCCGATCCTGGGATACCGCATCCTGAACTTCTGGCTGCCGATACCGCTGGCCGCCGTGCTCTATCCCACGCTCCGCGTCGGGCGCAGGAAGGTGAGGTGAGGCTGGCTTGACCCGCGCCATCGATCCGGCTATCTTGGCATCGAACGTTTCTTGTCGAGGAGAGGCGGGGGCTTCCGCTTGGGCATGATCAAGCGCCGGTGGCTGCAGATCTTCGTGAGCGGGCTCGTGCTGCTCTACTTGCTCGAGAACGCCCTCGTCCGGACCGGGAACCCCAACTACGTCCCTTCGGTGATCATGATAGGGGCCTTCCTGGTCCCGGTGAGCTTCACCGCCTACCTCTACGAGAGGATGCCGGACTGGGAGGTTCCGTTTCCGGCGCTCGCCGTCTGCTTCCTGTGGGGCGGGGTGCTCGGCACCGTCCTCGCCGGCGTGTTCGAGTACCGGGTGCTGCTGAGCCTGGGTTTCCTGCCGCTGCTGGGGGTGGGGCTCATCGAAGAGGCGGCGAAGCTGGTGGTCCCGGTCGTCTTCTACCTCATGGGGCGCTACCGCTCGGAGGCCGACGGGATCGTACTCGGGGTGGCGACCGCGATGGGCTTCGCCGCGCTCGAGACGATGGGTTACGCGTTCGTCATCCTGCTCAAGTCCGGGGGCAACCTGACCGCGCTGAACACGGTGCTCCTGGCGCGCGGGATCCTCTCCCCGGCGGGGCACGCAGCCTGGACCGGGCTCGTGTGCGCGACGCTCTGGCGCGAACGCATCGCGGCAGGCAGACCGGTGGTGAACGGCCGCGTCGTCGGAGCCTTCGTCGTGGCGGTCGTGTTGCACGCGCTCTGGGACACCTTCAACGGGGCGGGGCTCGGCCCGGCCGTGTACGGCTGGCCCGTTCTGAGGCTGCTCGGCCTGCTGGTCGCGCTCGTGAGCTTCTCGCTCCTGATCCGGCGGGTGCGCGAGGCGAGCGCGGACAAGCGCTCCTCCCCTTGAACGATCCCGCATCCCTCTCCCGAAGGTATTATCCTGTTTCTGGCACGAGACGGAGGTGGGCGCTTTGACGAGCGAGAAGAAACGCAAGATCTCGATCGAGCAGGCCAGGAAGATACTGGATTTCAACTGGACCGGCAGCTACACGCAGCCGGGGCCGCGGCTTTACCCGCACCAGTGGTCCTGGGACTCGGGGCTCGTCGCCTTCGGCTACGCCCGCTACGACACCTCCCGGGCGGTGCGCGAGCTGCGCCACCTTTTCAGCGCGCAGTGGAAGAACGGGCTCCTGCCGCAGATCGTCTTCAACCCCGCGTTCGGGAACTACTTCCCGGGTCCCGGGTTCTGGCACGCCAAGGAGAGCCCGAACGCACCCGAGCACCACAAGACCTCGGGCGTGATCCAGCCCCCGGTGCACGCCACCGCCGTGCTGCACACCTACCGCCACGCGGGAGACGAGAAGGAGGGCAGGAGGTTCCTCGAAGAGGCGTATCCCCACCTCAGGAGCTGGCACGACTACCTCTACCGGGAACGTGACCCGGAGGACGAGGGTCTCGTCTACATCCGCCACCCGTGGGAGAGCGGGATGGACAACTCCCCTTTGTGGGATACGGTCATGCTCGCGATACACCTCAAAGCAGAGGAGATCCCGCGCTACCACCGCGCCGACACCCACACCGTCTCCGCCGCCGACCGCCCGACGAGCAGCGCCTACGACCGCTTCGCCTGGCTGGTCAGGTTCTTCGCCGAGCGGGAGTACGACGAGGCGAAGATCCGGGAAGACTGTCCGTTTCTGGTGCAGGACGTGCTCTTCAACGCGCTGCTGTACCGGTCCGATCAGGACCTCGCCGAGATCGCGCGCATCCTCGGCGAGGACCCTTCCCCGATGGAGGAACGCGGCGAGAAGACCAGAAGGGCGATGAACGAGAAGCTCTGGGACGAAGAGCACGCCATCTACCTCGACTACGACCTGGTCTCGGAACGCAAGATCCAGGCGTACGTCACCCCGAACTTCGTCCCGCTCTACGCCGGGGTGCCGGACGAGGAGCAGGCCAGACGGATGGTCGAGAGCCTGAAGGGCTACTTCGACCTGGAGAACGAGAAGGTCATTCCGATCCCCTGCTACGACGTGCACGGCTTCGGCTTCTCGCCGGTGCAGTACTGGCGGGGGCCGGTCTGGATAAACATAAACTGGTTCTTGATGCGCGGGCTCGAGCGCTACGGGCACGACGAAGAGGCACGTCGCCTGCGGGAGAGCATCGCGAACCTCGTCGAGGACTCCGGCTTCCACGAGTACTTCGACCCGTTCGACGGCAGCGGGCACGGCTCGGTCTTCTTCTCGTGGACGGCCGCGCTCTATCTGGATACCGTGATGGACGAAGAGGGCTGAAAGGAGCCGAAAGAGATGCAGCTCAAGGACAAGGTCGCGATCGTAACGGGCTCATCGCTCGGGATAGGCAAGGCCATCGCGAAGGCCTTCGGCCGGGAGGGCGCGAAGGTCACGGTCGACTACCGCAGCCACCCCGACGAGGCCAGAGAAGCGGTGGAAGAGATCGAGAAGGCAGGCGGCCAGGCCATCGCCGTGCAGGCCGACGTCTCGAAGCCCGAGGACATAAAGAAGCTCGTCGGCAGGACGGTCGAGGAGTTCGGGCGGCTCGACATAATGGTGAACAACGCCGGGATCGAAGAGAAGAAGCCGTTCCTGGAGACGCCGCTCGAGACCTGGGAGAAGGTCATCGCGGTGAACCTCACCGGGGTGTGGCTCTGCTGCCAGGAGGCGGCGAAGCAGATGGTCTCGCAGGGGGACGGCGGCAGGATCATAAACGTCTCCAGCGTCCACGAGGAGATAACCATGCCCACCAACGCCCCCTACTGCGCGGCGAAGGGCGGGCTGAAGATGCTCATGCGCACGATCGCCGTCGAGCTCGCCCCGCACGGGATCACCGTCAACAACATCGGCCCCGGCGCGATCGAGACCCCGATAAACCAGAATCTGAAAGAGAACCCCGACCAGATGAAGCAGCTCCTCGAGGAGATCCCGCTCGGGAGAATCGGCCAGCCGGAGGACGTCGCCTCGGTCGCGGTCTTCCTCGCCTCGGACGCCGCCTCTTACGTCACCGGCAGCACCTACTTCGTGGACGGGGGGATGATGCGACAGTCCGGGAGCCTCTAGCCCCTCCACCCCCGGCGGCCGCACCGGAGATCTGGCCGGCAAGCTTCATCCGGTCCGGACATCCTCCCTCAGGAGGAGAGACCATCGTCATCTGCGTCCCGACGCATCCCGGAGAGGAGGGCCTGCACGGCGAGCGGGCGCAGCACTTCTCTTGCGGCGATCACCGCGCGCTCCTTCTCGGTGCCTTTAGACTCGGGGACGAGCCTGGAGGCGGCCGAGATCAGGTTCGGAGAGTCACCGTTGGCGCTCTCGACCCTGCGGGCGAGGTACTCCAGGGTGATGCCGGTGAGGATCGCCCGCTGTCGCTCCCGGTCGGAGTCGGGCTGCTGCATCTCGGGTGCGCGTCCGGGGAGGCTCGCGTCGTCGAGGTGGAGGTTCTTCATCGCGAGCGCGGCCATGAACCCGAGCAGGACCGCGACCAGCGTGAAGAGGAAACCCTCGTGGATCGAATGCGCGAGGGCGGCACGGGCGCTCCGTAGAACCGCGGCCAGGAGCTGCTCGCCGCCGGGGAAGGCGGAGACGGCCCGGGAGAGGGCGCGGCGGGCCTGCTCGCTGACCAGCGCCTGCGGGTTCTGGAGGGCGTGGACGAGGCGAGGTGGGGCCTGTGAGGGGGCATCGCTGGCAAGCCTGTCGGCGTATCCGCGGGTGACTATCGAACCGACGACGGCGGTGCCGACGGTGGAGCCTATCGAGCGGATGAACTGGGTGGCCGAGGTGGCCACACCGAGCATCTTCCTCTCCACCGTGCTCTGCACCGAGAGGGTGGAGGTAGGCATGATCGGGCCGAGCCCGAGTCCGGTGACGATGAGGTAGAGGGCGACGGTTCCCTCGCCGGAGTGGACGCCGAGCGTGCTGAGCAGGTAGACGCCTGCGGCCATCACGACGGTGCCGATCACCATGAAGGGCTTGGTGCGCTTGAACCTGGCGACGAGCTGGCCGACGACGATGCCCGTCGCGGTCATCGTCAAAACCAGCGGGGTGAGGATGGTCCCAGAGCCGGTCGCGGTCTTGCCGAGCACGCCCTGCACGAAGAGCGGAGTGTAGAGGATGACGGCGAACATCGCGACGCCAACGAGGAACATGAGCGCAGACGCGGAGGCGAAGACCCGACTTCTGAAGAGCGAGAGCGGGATGACGGGCTCCGGAGCGCGCAGCTCCAGCGGTACGAAGGCAGCGAAGAGGAGGGCGGAGGAGATGAGCCCTCCGACGACGCGGTCGGAGCTCCAGTCGTATCCCTGCCCGACCCAGGAGAGGGCGAGCAGGAGCGCGACGACGGCGGCGGTCACCGTGGCGGCCCCGGCGAGGTCTATCTTCGCCTTGCGGCGGTTGCTGCTCTGCGGGAGCACGAAGGGCAGGACGAACAAAGAGAAGATGCCGAGGGGCAGGTTTATGTAGAACACCCACCGCCAGGAGAGGTTGTCCGTGATCCAGCCTCCCAGGGTAGGACCGATGACGCTGGAGAGCGCGAACACGCTGAAGAAGATGCCCTGGTAGCGGGAGCGGCGGGCCGGGTCGGGGAAGATGTCCGCGACCGAGGTGAAGATGTTCGAGAAGATCATGCCGGCCCCGAGCCCCTGCAGCCCGCGGAAGATGATCAGCTCGTTCATCCCCCAGGAGGCCCCGGAGAGGGCGCTGGCCGCCAGGAAGACCACTATACCGGAGAAGATGAACCACTTTCTTCCGTAGATGTCGCCGAGCTTGCCGATGACCGGGATCATCGCGGTGGAGGCGAGCAGATACGAGGTGGTCACCCACGCGTATTTGTCGAAGCCTTTCAAATCGGCGATGATCTTGGGCATCGCCGTCCCGACCACCGTCTGATCGAGCGCCACCAGAAAGAGCGCGAGCATGAGCCCAGCCACCGCGAGAACCTGTGCCCTGACCCCGGGCTCCTTCAGACGGCTCATCCTCACACCTCCCCTCCGAACGTGAAATAATCCTTCAATCTTTGGGAACCCTTTCTCGCAAAACGAACGTTCATCTCATCGCCTCGGCGAGCAGCCCGAGCAGCCTCGCGAGCTCTCCGGCCTCCCGCTCACTCATGGCGCCAGACACCCGCCGCCCCAGCTCCTCCTCGAGCGCCGGCACCACACCGAGCAGCCTCCTCCCCTCGTCGGTGAGGTACATCCTGACCACCCGATTGTCCTCGGGATCGCGCTCCCGAAAGATCAAACCCTCCCCCTCCAGCGCCTGCGCGAAACGCGTCACCCGCGAAGGGTCGAGCCCGTGCTCCTGACAGATGGCAGCCTGGCTCACCCCCTCCCCACGGCCGATCTCGGAGAGCACGAAGAGCTTCATCGCACCGATGCCGCTCTCCCGCTCGATCGCACCGAGCGTCCGCTTGAAGGCCAGCGCAAGCCGCTCCAGAAGCGGCTCCTCGCCAACGAAGATCCCTACCCCGGCCTCCTTCTCGTTCCGCAAAAACTCGGACATGGAATACCTCGTAACACTCCGTAACCGCTGCCGGGAGAGTATACGGAACTTCCTTGCGGTTTCAATCTTTGCACCGGTAATTTTTGTGATCCCAAACACAAGGGTTCACAAGGGGAGAGGGGGCGTGCTACAACACCCTCGTGGACGACCGTCACGAGAGCGAAGCCGGCAGAAACCCACGCCACGATCCGGAGGATCTGGTGGTGTTGCTGCGAGACGAGATCTCGGCGACGCTCTCGTACACGGCGGCGGTGGCGCGACGGGTGGGGCTCGGGCTCTCGGAGGTGGCTGCGCTGGAGCACCTCGGTGCGGGGGAGCTTACGCCCAAGGAGTTGGGGCGGCGGCTCTCGATGAGTTCGGGGGCGGTGACGGCGCTGGTGGATCGTCTGGAGCGGGCCGGGTTCGCGAAGCGATACCCCAACCCCGAAGACCGGCGCAGCTCCGTGATAAGGGCCACGCCGCGGGGGGTTGCGGAGGCCCGGCGGCACCTCCGGCCGCTCGTGCAGGAGATCCGCGCGGTAGTGGAGCACATGGACGAGGACGAGCGTCGGGCGGTCGCGCGCTTCCTGCGGGATGTCGTCGCCGCCGTATGGAGGCAGGTAGACTGAGGATACGACGCCGAAGGGCCTCCTACGGCAGGTTCTTCTGGATGTTTTGGAGGAGCTGGTGCAGCCCCTTCAGGAAGTTCGTACCCCCGCCTCCGGAGGAGCTTCCCTGCGTCCCCCGGCCGGCGCCGCTACTCGCCGGATGGACCGGCGGAGGGGAGAAGGCGTTTATGCTGGTGCCGCGCAGGCCGTTGTCTGCCAGGTTCTGGATGTCGTTCGGGGGCACGTAGATCGCGTGCAGCCCGGAGAAGTCGGGCTTCGGGAAGCCGACATTCGGCTTGTTCCGGAGGGCTTCCTTGAAGAGCTGGATCATGATCTCCTGCGGGATGCTCTCGCCGTAGACGTAGCCTATCCCCGGCACGTTCGCCATCGAGCCTCCCTGCGGGTAGCCGACCCAGACGGCCATCGAGTACTGAGGGGTGTAGGCCGCGAAGTAGGCGTCGTTGTCGTTGCTCGAGATGCCGGGCTTACCGGCGATGGTATGCCCGGTCTCGGCGTCGGCGTCGTGGAACCATCTGGGGGTGCCGTTCTTCATGACCCCTTCGAGAACCGAGTCCACGACGGCGGCCTGGTTCTTCGTGAGCGCCCGACGGGAGGTGTGGTGCGGCGTCCAGATGACCCGGCCGTTCTGTTCGACCTTGCTCACGACGTACGGTGAGTGGTAGACGCCCCCGTCGGCAAGCGTCGCGTAGGCCGAGGCCATCTCGAGCACCGTCACCCCCTTTTGTAGCCCGCCGAGGAGCATCGAGGGATCTCGGTTGAGGGACGAGGTGATCCCCATCTGGTGAGCGGTTCGGATCACATTGTCCAGCCCCACCAGGAGCCCGAGCTGAACGAAGACCGTATCGTCGGAGACCTCGGTCGCCTTCTCCAGCGTCATCGGCCCCCGCTGCTTGTAGGCGAAGTTGTGGATGCTCGCCGGGGTTCCGTTCCAGGAGAACTGCAGGTTCTTCGAGACGAACACGCTCCTGGTCGGGTCTATGCCGTCCTTCACCGCGGCGGCGAGTGCGAAGGTCTTGAAGGCGCTGCCCGGCTGCCTGTATCCCTGGGTCGCGAGGTCGAATCCACCGGGGGTCATCCCCTGCAGCGAGAGGACCGCTCCGGTGCCCGGCTGGACCACCGCCGAAGCGGCCGAGGGATCCACCGAAGGGTCGGGCAGCAGAGCTTTGGCAGAGTAGTAGGTGTTCTTCTGGAAGCTCTCCTTCATCGGAGTGTAGATCTTGAGGCCTCCGGTCTCCAGCTTCTTCTGGCCGAGTTTCCTGAAGAGGAGGTTCTTCACCGCGGTAGTGTACGCCTCATCCTGAGCAGGGGCCGAGAAATCGTAGGGGTGAGTCTGCAGCGGAGTCTTCACCGCCTTCTCGTAGCGGGAGCGGGAGATCATGTGTTGCTCGAACATCGCCTTGAGGACGGCGTTTCGCCTCTGGGTGGCGGCCTTCGGGTTCTTGAGCGGGTCCAGGTAAGTCGGTGCGTTGACCAACCCGGCCAGGGTGGCCGCCTGCGGCAGGCTCAACTTGTTCGCGGGTACCCCGAAGTAAGTCAGGGACGCAGCCTGCGCTCCGTAGGCGTTATGCCCGAAGTAGACGGTGTTGAGGTAGTTCTGCAGGATCTGGTGCTTGGTGTGGCTCATCGCGTAGGGGACCGAGAGCGCCGCCTCGGCCAGAACCCGCCAGATGTCCTTCTGTCCCCGCAGGTTCTGCTTTATGTAGAGCTGCTTCATGAGCTGCTCGGTGAGCGTCGAGCCCCCCTGCCTCGGCGCCCCGTGGGTGATGTCCACGACTATCGCGCGGGCTATCCCTTTGGGATCTATCGCCGGGAACTCGTAGAAGTTGTTGTCCTCTATGGCGATGAGCGCCTCCGGGAGATACGGCGACATCTTGCTCAGGGGAACCACGATCCTGTTCTCGGACCCGAAGACGTAGCTCACCGGATGGCCGGAGGAGTCGTAGATCACGCTGCTCTGGTCGAGGGAAGGATGGGCGGCGAAGAACCCCGGCGGGATCGGCCCGTCCTTTATCGTGCCCTCGGCCTTTATCGCGGCGAAACAGATCAGGACCACCGCCCCCAGGACGAAGAGGCCGAACCATCTGCGCCTGCGATAGAGGCGCTTGCGGAACTCTTTCCTCTTCTGGCGCCTCCTGGCGCCCACGAACCTCATCCGACCACGATAGACCTTCACGTCGACATTCTCCACAACCGGCGCAGCAGCTTCGACCTCCCTCGAGCATGGAACCGGGGCGCTCGCCTACCATGATTACGCCCGACACGTAAAATAGTCGCTAAAACGTGGCCTCGGGTCGTGAAACCCCGTTCCTCGGCGGGACAGGCGGCCTCATCCCCGCTCGTCGAAGTTCGGGGTGCGGATCTCCCTGCGGGCGGCGTCGTACTCGTACAGCTCGGCGTATCTGCCCCAGTCCACGGCCACCTCGAGCTGCCGGCGCGCCTCCTCGGGGCTGAAGTGGTTGCCCAGAATGTCCAGGAAGAGCCCCTCGGGCAGCGCTCCGTCGGAAGCTCGTCCTATGGCCCTCTCGATCACCCGCACGAGCCACACCCGCTCCCTCACCTGTCGGGCGAAGAGACGTTTGGAGATTTGGATGTCCGCCGATGCGAACTCGTGGCCCACGTCGGTCATGTGCACCTCCCCGCCTTCGGTCCTCACGAACCCGAGGAGCTGGCAGGCGTCGACGAGGGGCACCATGTCGTCGACCTCGAGGCCGAGGTCGGAGGCGAGGTCCGCCAGGTCCGCCACCCCGCCCTCGGCCTGCAGTATCTCCAGAAAACCCGACAACCCGTCGACGCTCGCGTGGGGGATCATGCCGGGGGATACCCCCTTCTCGCTCCCGGATTCCGTCTCACCCTCCAGCTCCCCGCGCAGCTCCTCCTCACGCCCCATCATCACCCCGTAGGTTCTGTCGAGCAGCGCCTCGAAAGCAGCGGAGCGCCGGTCGCGCGGACGCGGCAGGCCGACCACCAGAGAGTGCTTTATGCGACCGGGGTTGGTCCCGAGCACCACCACCCGGTCGGCGAAGAGCAGGGCCTCCTCGATGTTGTGGGTGACGAGCAGTATGGACCTCGCGGGAAATTCACCGGCCTGCCACAGCTCGAGGATCTCGGTCCTGAGGTTCTCGGCGGTGAGCACGTCGAGCGCGCTGAACGGCTCGTCCATGAGCAGCACGTCCGGCTCGACGACCAGAGCCCGGGCGAAGCCCACCCGCTGGCGCATCCCCCCCGAGAGCTCCTTGGGGTAGGCCGACTCGAACCCGTCGAGCCCGATCAGGTCTATCACCTTGAGCGCCCTCTTCCTTCTCTCCTCACGCGGCACGCCGCGGGCTTCGAGTCCGATCTCGACGTTCTGCTGCACCGTGAGCCAGGGCAGGAGCGCGAAGGTCTGGAAGACCACCGCCGTGCCCGGGTTGGAGCCGGAGAGGGGCCTGCCCCGGTAGAAGACGTTACCCTCCGAAGGAGGTATGAGCCCCGCGATACAGCGCAGCAGCGTAGACTTACCAGACCCGGACCTCCCGAGGAGGGCCACGATCTCCCCCTCGTGCAACTCGAGGTCTATCCCCTCCAGCACCGGGAGGTTCCCACCGGAGGGTGTCTCGAAATCCTTCCTGAGGTTGCGTACCGAGATGATAACTTCGGACGTCGTCGTGACGGATGCCATCTTCTCCTCCTACAGCGAGTAACGGGTCTCTGCCAGAGCGTAGAGCCTGCGCCAGAGCAGGCGGTTGAAGGCCACAACGTAGAGGCTCATCACCGCAACGCCGGTGAGGATCTGAGGCCACTGCCCGGTCGCCGTCGCCCGGGTGATGTAAGCCCCGAGGCCGGAGGCGGTGAGCGTGGTGCCACCGTAGCGCACAACCTCGGCCACGATCGAAGCGTTCCAGGCCCCTCCGGCCGCCGTGATCCCCCCCGTCACGTACGCCGGGAATATGCCCGGGAGGATCAGGTACCGCCACCTCTTCCACCTTCTGAGCCCGCTCGCCTCGGCCGCCTCCCGCAGGTCGGTCGGTATGGCCATGGCCCCTGCTATGGTGTTGAACAGGATGTACCACTGCGAACCGAGTGCCATCAGAAGGATGCCGCCGAGGTTCAGGCTGATACCGTACTTCAAGAAGAGCAGCGTAGCGAAGGGGAAGAGCAGGTTGGCCGGGAAGCTCGCCAGAACCTGTATCAGCGGCTGTGCCAGGCGTGCCACTCTGGGGTTGAGCCCGATCCAAACCCCCACCGGCACCCAGACGAGGGTCGCGAAAACGAGCACGGCGAAAACCCGTCCGAGCGTGAACGCGCCGAGCAGGAAAGCCCCACCCAGACCACCCAGCCCCACCCCCCTGAGCACGTAGTCAGCCATGCGGTAGATCCCGTAAGCTATCGGGAGGAGTACGAAGGCGGCGAAGACAAAGTCCCCCGTACGCCCGGGGAGCTTCCTTCCGCCAGGCAACCCGTCCCCCGACGGATACTCCCCATCGCGCCCCAGTATCCGCATCATCCTGCCGAGCGGTTCGGTCACGACCGCCCAGGCTGACCCGGCGAGAGACGCGAAGATCGAACGCCGCAGCACCTCCAGCACCCAGGATCTCTGTACCTCGGCGGCCTCCGCCTCTTCGACCTTGAAGCGCTCGGCCCACGCGGTGATCGGGCGCCAGAACAGGAAGTTTATCGCGACGACCATGAAGGCCATCGTGACTATCGCGAGGACCACCCCACCCAGGTTCCCCTTCCTTATCGCCTCGGCGGCGAACGAGCCGACACCCGGCAGCTGGTAGTCGTGGTTGAGCACGCTGATCGACTCGGAGGCGGCGAGGAAGAACCACGCCCCACCGAAGCTCATCATCCCGTTCCACACCAACCCGACCATCGAGTTCGGCACCTCGATCTTCCAGAAGCGCTGCCAGCGGGTGAGCCTGAGCATCCGGCTCAGCTCGTCGAGCTCGCGCGGCAGCGCCCTGACCGAGTGGTAGAAGCTGAACGTCATGTTCCAGGCCTGCGCGGTGAAGATGGCGAAGATCGAAGCACACTCCAGGCCCAGCATGCTGTGGGGGAAGAGCGCTATGAACCCCGTGACGGTCACAGAGAGGAAGCCCAGCACGGGCACCGACTGCAGGATATCCAGAGCCGGCACGAGAACCTTCTCGGCCCTGCGGCTCTTAGCAGCGAGATATCCGTAGCCCAGCGTGAACACGACCGAGAAAAACAGGGCCACGAACATCCGGATCGCGCTGCGCAGCGCATAGTAGGGAAGCTCGGCCGGATCGGTGCTCACCCGCACCGGCCGCGAGGGGGTGAAAGAGGAGACCATACCCCGCCCGGCCCACACCACCGCGAACAGCAACAGGAAGACGCCCGCCAGCACCACGACGTCCACCATCCCGAAGGGCATCCTCCCGAGAGCCTGCCGGCTCGGGAAAGTCCGCACTCTCTGAGACACTCTCCACCTCCTCTCCGTGAGCGCATCGACTCAGGAGGCGAGGATCCTTCGAGCACGGACCCCGGGGAAGCAGGATGGTCGACCAACCACGCCCTCCCCGGGGTGGGATGACGCTCCGGTGGGGAGCGGGCCGCTACCCGGTGATCGGGCGCGAGGCGAGCGACCCTCTACTACTCGGGCCTTCGTCCGCGTGGCTCAAGGATCGCTCACCTCCTCTTTCGGGTAGCTTTCTTCTCCGGCGGGGATTATATACCCGCCACCCGGCACCCTGGTGACGGCCTCTCGGCGGAGAAGCCCCCGGTACAGGGGCAGGCTCACCATGAACGGCAGCACGTAGTAGACGATCCGGAACAGCAACGCGGCGAGGACCGCCTTGCCCAGAGGTACGCCGAGCAGAGCGAAGAGCGCGGACATCGACGCCTCCTGCACACCGAGCCCGCCGGGAACCATCGAGGCGGCGCCGGCCACCGCCCCGAGGACGAAGCCGGCGAGGAGGACGGCGGGTGCGAGGTGGTACCCCAACGCATCGAAGCAGAACCAGAGCGCCCCCGCACTGCACCCCCAATCGGCGACCGAGAGGGCGAGCGGCACGAGGGCGTTGCGCGGTCTGGAGCGGAGCAGGGCGACCCCTCCGCGGATCTCGCCCCACAGCCGCCCGAGGAACCCCCCCGCGAACGTCCCCTGCAACGCACGCCACAACGGAAGCCTGACCCTCCGAACCGAGACGAGCGCCGCCAGCGCCGCCAGGATCCCGGCGAAGAGCACGCCTCCCCACCCCACCGAAAGGCGTGCGCTGCCGAGCAGGAGGATCCCCCCGGCCGGGACGAGCAGCACCAGGATCAGGTTGTTCATCACCGAGTGGGCCATCGAGGCGGCGAGCATGTTCTCCGCCGGCCGGCCGCGGCGTCTCGCCACGAGCACCCTGAGCGAGTAGCCCGCGGCCCCTCCGGCGGAGGTGAGATAACCGAGCGCGCAGGAGACGAACCCTACCGTAAACAGCTCCCTCCGGGCGAGGGAGACGCCGAAGACGCGTCCGAGCACGGCGAACGATCCGCTGAGGAAGAGGTAGGATGCCGCGGTGAGCAGCAACGCCGCGCCGACCGGCCAGGGCCGGGCCCGTACGAGCACCCCGCTCACATCACCCCGGGCCTGTACGACCAGGACGGCCCCCGCCGGGATGGCGACGGCGAGGAGCGCCACACCCGCCAGAACCTTCCACCGGCTCATGCCTCATCCACCCTCGGTGAGCATCACCAGCGCGAGCACCACCCTGGTCGGCCCGCTCAACCTCCCCCTGTAGACCAGAAAGCGCCTCTCCCAACGAGGCTCGAACTTCGCCTTGTAGTTCTTCAGCCCCTTGTAGGAGAAGAAGCGCGTGAGAGGCTCGGAGAGCTGCCCGAGGATCCTCTCCTCCAGCGGCGCACCGGGACGCCCCCCCGTACCGGAGAGAGGGGCGAGCCCCAGATCGAAGGTCCTGTATCCCCGCTCCCTCAGGTGGAGCATGGTCTTCGTGAGCAGGTAGTCCATCGTACCGTTGGGCACCTCCGGCCTGTGGCGCATGAGGTCTATCGTGGCCTCGCCCTCCTTGTAGGAGGGGACCTCGTTGGCGAAGGCGACGACGCGGCCGTCCGGGTCCCGGACCAAAAAGAGCGGCGTGCCGCCGACGTACTCCGGGGAGAAGGACCCTATCGTGAAGCCCCGCTCACGTCTGCCGGGCAGCGAGAGCCAGGCGCGGGAGACCTCCTCCACCTCCGACAGCAGAGGCCCCCGGTGCGGGGGCTCCGCCCGCTCGAAGGTATACCCCTCCCGCTCGAGCCTGCGCACCACGTAGCGGAACCACTTGCGATGCGACGTCCGCTCGCCGAAACGGGCGAGGTCCACGATGGCCTCCTCGCCTATGAGCACCGCCTGCATCCCGAAAGATTCGTAGAGCGGCAGGAGATGCTCTTCGGCCTCGTAGAACGCCGCCATCCACCCGTTGTCGGTGCAGAAATCGAGGAAGTCCTTTACGAGCCCCGCGAAGGCTTCCCGACGGCCCGAGGGATCGCCCAACACCAGCGCGACACCCCGGGCCACACCGTAAGCAACGAAAGCGGAGCCGTCCTTCGAGAAGAAGTAGGACTTGTCCGGCTGAAGCTTGAAGTAGTCGAGGGAGGTCCCCCCGTACCGGTGCAGCAGCTTGCCGGCCCTCTCCCGCTCGTGCGGAAGGACCTTGTACCGGTAGGAGAGCGGCCTGAAGAGGCTGTAGGCGGCGAACGCGCCGCTCATCAGGCCGGTCCAGCCCAGCGAGTCCAAGAACCACTCCGCCTGCGCCGTACGGGGTCTGGGAAGTCCGGTCCCGAGCAGGGCGTAGGCACGCAGCGTCTGCACGAACGACGCGGCGAGCCTGAAGTTCGTCCCGAAGTCCCGCCGGTCGAGGAGCCAGAAGCCGAGCGTGCCGTAGGCGAGCGCGAACAGCAGGCTCCCCCCCATCAGCAGTAGGCCGCGCTTCATGCTGCGCGGCTCGCTGCGGACCGTGAACTCCCCGCGGAAGGCGAGCAAAAGGGCGAGGGTCAACACCGGCACGACGAACCAGTGCTCCGGATGGTGCACGTGGTGGGGCACCCCCCGGTAGAGCTTCATCACCCGGAAGAACAGGTGCCCCACGATGATCGCGGCCGAGCTGGCGGTGGCCAGCTGCCAGGCGACACGTTTGCGTCGCCAGAGGTTGAGCGAGAGGTAGACGAGGGCGAGCCCGAAGACGAGGCTCAGGGTCCGGTTCCAGTAGTGCAGACCGAAGGGCAGGCTGGAGGAGATGTTTCTCTCCGGCACCCGCACGATCTGGACCCAGAGTATCTCCAGCACGCCGTTGTAAAGGGCTGCGAGCGCGACCAGCCGGACGGCCCATCTTCTCGCCGTGCACGGCAGGATGTGCCCGGACAGCGTCTCCACCAGAGGACCGATCCTCTTGCGCAGGGGCCGTTTCTCGATCTCCGTTCTCACAGGAAGACGCTCCCGTTCCTACTCCAGATGTCTGCTCGCGAAGATCAGGAAACTCGAGAGGTGGGCCCTCCACAGAGCCCACGAGTGCCCGCCACTGTAGACGTGGAAGGAGAGGTCCGCGTGCCTGCGCTCGAGCTCGTGTGCGAACTGCTCGGTCTGGCGGAGGAACACGCCGTCGCTCCTGCCGGCGTAGAGGTAGAAGGCGGGGAGCTTTCCCTTCAGATGGTTCAGGTAGTCCATCGGGCTGTTGCGGCGGGCCTCCACGCGGGCCCGGTGCCCGAAGAGACGCCTGGCGTCGTTCGGGAACATCTTGAAATACCCGGAGAAGCTCCCGATCACCCCGTACTCGCCGCGGTGCTTGAGGCCCAAATTGGCGGCTCCGAATCCTCCCTCCGAGAGCCCGGCTATCGCCCGTCCGCCGGGGCCATCCACCGTGCGGTAGTGCTCGTCTATCTGCCGCACGAGATCCCGGGTGATGTACGTCGCCCAATCTCCCTCCGCTCCGTTCACGTACTCCGAGGAGGGGGAGAACTGCGAGGGGTTGCCCTGGGGCATGACCACGATCATGGGCCGGACCTTGCCCTCGGAGATCAGGGTATCCATCTTGTCTTTGATCCCGCCGACGTTCACCCAGTCCTCGGGGCGGCCGGGAGAGCCGTGCAGCAGGTAGACGACGGGGTAGTGCTCGAAGTGGTTTTGCAGAGCCCCGTAGCCCGGGGGCAGGTAGATGAGATACCGCACCGTCTCTCCCAGGGCCCTGGAGTAGAAGTAGTGGGTCTGCACGGTCCCCGATGCGCCGTGGTTGACGTTGGGGTCACCCCAGAGGGTGCGGTACATGTAGTAGTTGTAGCCGGCGAAGGCCCCGCCCCCCACGACGAGCAGCACGGCGGCCACGGAGAAGAACGTCGCCACCCTCCGGCGTTTCACGGCGAACCCGCCTCCCCGGAGCGCCCTTTCCGCAGGATCAGCGCGGAGAGGGCGTCGAAGACGCACCCGTCCAGCGTGAGCCCCGCCGCAGCACCCAGTACGTCGAGCGCAACCTCCGGGGGCAGCGGACGATGGTAGGGCCTTTCGTTCACCAGCGCATCGTAGGCGTCCGCCACGGCGATGATCCGGGCCTCGAGCGGGATCTCACACGCCCGGAGCCCCGACGGATATCCGCTGCCGTCGAGCCTCTCGTGGTGGGAGAGCACCGCGTGCGGGACTTCCGTCCCCGGCAAAACCTCGTGCACCAGCGCCGCGCCGAGCTCCGGATGAAGCCTCATGCGGGCCCACCCCCGCTCGTCCAGCGCCTCCTCCCCGGCGAGCAGGTCTTCCGGGACGAAGAGCTTCCCGACGTCGTGCAGGAGGGCCGCGAGAGCGACGGCGCGGACTCTTTCGGAGGGGAGGTCCATGGCGAGGGCGATCCTGCCCGCGAGCGAGCACACGCGGCGGGAGTGCTCCGCGGTCTGCGCGCTGTGTCTCTCCAGGGCATCTACCAGCTCCACGACGGCCGCGTCGGCCTCTACGCCGACCCCCGCCAGAACCAGCCGGGTCCGTAGCCCCCAGGCGGGACCAGGGGCCCGGATCGGATCACCCGTCTGCAGCACGTTCTTGCTCATCTCGGACCACAGGACATACCGGCGGCACTCCCTCCCGGCTCCCCGCCGGGGAGTCGCCCTGGAACCCGTCCGTCCGGTCTCTCCCGCATGGCGAACCATGAGTCTGCAGACGCAGCCTTAGAATTTCCTGAGAGGGAGGTAAACATTCGATAAAGTTTTGCCTATCCCGCCGGGAGGACGTAGAGGCTCGCGGAGGAAGAGCCGAGCAGCGGACATCTCGCCACGAGGCGCACCCGTCCCGAAGCACCTTTTTTCGACCTGATCCAGACGGCCCCCGTTCCTCCGTTGGCTCCGAGGTCGAACGGGTTGTCTCCGACCAGCAGCGCGGGTCCGCTGAGGTGGAGGTAGACCCGGCCCGAGGCGCGGTAGCGAGGCGCGCCGTAGCGATCCACCACCTGAAAGTAAGCCCGGGTCATGTCCGAGCCGTCCGCGAGGAGACGATCGTCGTCGAGCTTGAGGAGCAGACGGTCCCCCGAAGGGTCGGAGGAGAACCTGCGCGTGATGACGCGCCGTCCCCGGACGTAGCCGTCTATCCTGAGCTCGGGGTACCCCGAACCGTCCACGGTGAGATCCACGACGAAAGGCGGGTACTCGAGGTGGGGAAAGTCCGCGCGGTCCGGGAGCAGCGAGGCGAAGTGCCTCCCCCCGACGAAGACCTCCAGCCGCTCGCAGTTGGACCAGATGGTGGACTTCCGGCCGGGTCCTCCCGGGGGCGCGTACGGCCCGAAGTCCCAGTAGAAGGCCGGTTCGATCACTGGGCGCACCGAAGGATCGACCTGCGCGCGGTAGAAGGCCGCCCCCGGCTTGGGGACCCGGAAGACGTCGCAGACGCCGGTCCACTTCACCCCCCGGAAAGAGTAGCCGTGGCCCGAGGGGTAGTCGAAGGCGCTCCACGCCAGCAGCCCGCAGTAGCGTTCGTCGGAGGCGGCCCGGTC
This sequence comes from Rubrobacter sp. M3-4, assembly GCF_059772285.1. NCBI lineage: Bacteria > Bacillati > Actinomycetota > Rubrobacteria > Rubrobacterales > Rubrobacteraceae > Rubrobacter > Rubrobacter sp. M3-4. The sequence continues at coordinate 45,474 of NZ_JCBAJP010000004.1, read as the reverse complement.
GTGTACCGCGGCGTGCAGTATCGCCTGCTCCTGCTGCACGCGCCCGGTGTCGATCCTGCGGTAGAAGTGCGGACCGACTATCGCACCTATCGCCTCGCTCACCAGGTAGGGCATGTCCACCCTCGGCGGCCTCAGCACCGGCAGCCGGAAGTTCCCCGTCCTGCTCCGGACGTACTTCCTGGTGTAGTCGTTGAAGGAGAAGACGTCCTCCGCGAAGCTCCGCGTCGAGTATGGGTCTTCTTCCCTTCCTTTCCGGCTCTCCTTGATCCCCCCGGACTCCTCGGGGGCGCGCTTGACCGCACCGGTCGTGGGGCGCGAGCCGTCGAGATCCCGCGCGATCTCGCGCGTCCTGCGGTAGAGCGCGGGATCGTTGCGCGTCTCGTTGAGACGGGTTCCCCAGATGACGATCGAGGGGTGGTTGCGGTCCCGCAGGATCATGCGCCGCACGTCCCGCAGGACGTAGCCCCGCCAGCTCGCATCGCCGATGTAGTCCCAGCCCGGGGCCTCTTCCCAGACCATCAGCCCGAGCTCGTCGCAGGCGTCGAGGAAGGCCTCCGACTGCGGGTAGTGCGAGCAGCGCACCATGTTGCAGTTGAGCTCTCGTTTGAGGATCTCGGCGTCTCTGCGCTGCACCCGCGCGGGCATCGCCCCCCCGACGTAGGGATAGAACTGGTGCCTGTTGAGACCGAAGAGCTTCAGGCGGCGCCCGTTGAGGAAGAAACCTTCCCTGGTGAAGCGTGCCTCCCGGAAGCCGGTCCGGGTCTGGAGGCGGTGGACGACGCGCCCCGCCAGGATCAGGCTGAGGGCGACGTCGTACAGGTTCGGGCTCCGCACGTCCCAGAGCTTCACGTCTCCGAGGGAGGCGAGCGTGAGGTGCACCCTCCTGCGGCCCGGCTCCAACCCCGGGAGTCGGACGGTACTCTCAGAGATCACGCTCCCGCCCTGAAGAAGCTCGGCCCTCACGTGCACGGGAGAAGGCGTCCTCCGTGCCGAGTCGATCAGGCACTCGACCTCTAGACGCCTGCGCGCCGGGTCGAGAACGTCGGCCGGACGGGCGAACGGGTACGCCAGGAACGTCTGCGGGTACACCCTGAGGTACGCCTCCCGGTAGATGCCCCCCGGCTGCCAGTAGTCGATGGAGGCGGGCCCGTAGGGCCGAGGCCTGTCGGGTGGGACGTTCTGTCCCCAGCGGGCATCGACGACCACGGCGAGCTCGTTCTTCCCGGGTCTGAGAAAGCGCGTGATCTCCCGCTCGAACGGCACGTATCCCCCGAGATGCCTGCCGGCGAAGCGCCCGTTAACGTAGAGCAAGGCCCCGGTCAGGATCCCGGCGAACTCCACGAACACGCGCCCGGCGAGGGCGTTCCCGTCGGCGATCACCTCCCGCCGGTAGACCCACAGGTGCTGCCAGCGCTCGGGCCTCCAGTCGCACCACGAGAGACGCACGACGGTGTGCGGGAGCACGGCCTCCTCGTAGCGGGAAGGCCCCCGGTAAGGCCAGAGCCCGGGCTCCTCGAGCCGCCCGTACTCCCAGCCGTCGTTCAGCTCGAGTACGGCGGGTGAGACATGCGCGTTCGCCCGTCCCGTTCGATGTGGAGCAGGTGGAGGCATCCTCCCGTCGGCCCCGAGAAACCCGACCACGCCCGCCAGCGTGAGGCCCAGCTTCAGGAAGCCCCTGCGGGAGACGGTGGGAGCCGTCCCGTCCCGGAGATCACCCGCCGGCTCTAACACCCCCCCACGCTTCAGCTCAGGAGTCCTCATACCCGGGATTGCAACCCGCGATCCTGAGAAAACGATTAGCGTCCCGCAGAGACCCCGGGGCCGCCGGGATAGGCAAGAAGGGGTGGAGTAGGGGCGGTGGGACTCGAACCCACACTGGGCGGATTTTAAGTCCGCTGCCTCTGCCGATTGGGCTACGCCCCCGGGTCGTTCAAGAATATACCAGCAACGAACCCGGCGGCCAAAGCCACCTCAGAGTGAGCAACACCCGCCCCTCGGGTACGGTTCGTCCACCCGATCGAGGGTCCACTCCGCGACTGGATTCGGGATGGCCCCTGCGAGATGGAGCGCGGTGAAGGCGTGCAGGCACTTCACGCCGCCACCCTCCCCGACGCCGGCGACCCGGCTCCCGTAGCGGGCGCGGTGCTCCTCGTGGATCCTCTCCACCACCCCGGGACCGACCTCCCGCCAGGCCTGCCTGACCCCTCCGGCGGACTCCACCCTGGAGACGGCTCGCACCAGGCTGGGGCAGGTCAGCCAGAAGCGGGTCGGCATCTCGCGTCCGGTCTCGTTCTCGATCACGCTCGGCGCGCCGTAGGGACAGCGGGCGGCGACCCGGAAGGGCCGGGGCTCGCGCCCGAGCTGGCGCGCGACGATCTCCATGTCCTGCGGACTACTTCTCTCCACCACGCTCGCGCAGGACGTAGACCTTCTCGCCTGGTTTTATCATCCCGTAGCGCTCGCGCGCGGCCCGTTCTATCCCGGATGGGGTCTGGAGGCTCCGCGCCTGATCGGCCAGCCGTGTGTTGCGCTCCCGCAGATGCGCGAGGCTCTGCTGGAGGGAAGAGATCTCCGAGCGGTCCACGAAGATCTGGCGCAGCGGCGAGACGTAGGACGACAGGAGCAGCCCGATGAGCACGGCGTAGAGCACCACGGCCGCCGGACGGTACCGGTGCCGGGCGCGCCGTCTCACCGGTCCTCGCCCACCGTGTGGACCTGCAGGGTGTTGGTCGAGCCCGGCACGGGCCCGGCGGTCCCCCCGATCACGATGATCTCGTCCCCCTCCTTCACGCACCCTGTGCTCTCGGCCGCCTCGATCGCCTCCCGGAAGCGCTCCGCGAGCGAGCCGGCCTGCTCCCCCTGGATGGCCGTCACCCCCCAGACCAGCGCGAGGCGGCGCACGGTCCTCTCCTCGGGGCTCACCGCGAGGATGCGGTTCGGCGGCCGGAAGCGCGCCGCCCGGATGCACGAGAGCCCGCTCTGGGTGGCGGTCAGGATCGCCTCCGCGTCGAGCACCTCGGCCAGCTCGCAGGCCGCGTGGGTCACCGCGTCGTAACGGTCGCCCCGCCCCCAGGAAGCCGAGGCGGCGATGTCCCTCCCGTAGTTGATCGCCGCCTCCGCCGCCCGGCAGACCCGGTCCATCTCCTCCACGCTCTGCACCGGGTAGCGGCCCACCGCCGTCTCCCCGCTCAGCATCACCGCGTCGGTGCGGTCGAAGATCGCGTTCGCCACGTCGGAGACCTCGGCGCGGGTCGGACGGGGGTTGCGGATCATCGAATCGAGCATCTGGGTCGCGACGATCACCGGGCGTCCCAGGCGTCGGCAGCGGGCGACGATGCGCTTCTGCTCGATCGGCACCCGCTCGGCCGAGAGCTCGACGGCGAGGTCCCCCCGCGCGACCATCACCCCGTCGGAGGCCTCTATGATCTCCTCGATGTCGTCTATGGCCTCGTGCTTCTCTATCTTGGAGATCACGGGGACGTCGTCGCCGAACTCCTTTATGAGGTGCTTTATGTCGCGCACCTCCTGGCCCGTGCGCACGAAGGAGGCGGCGATCCAGTCGGGCTTCAACACCTCGACCCCGAAACGCAGATCCTCCACGTCCTTCTCGGTGAGGCCGTGGATCGAGAGCGAGGAGTCCGGGAAGTTGAGGCCCTTGTGCGAGGAGACGGGTCCGCCCTCTATCACCTTGCAGACGACCTCGCCGTTCTTTATCTCCTCGACCTCGAGCCCGATCAGGCCGTCGTCTATGAGCACCCTGTGCCCGGGCTCGACGTCCTCGGCGATCCGCTCGTAGGAGGTCGGCAGCCGGCTCGCGTCCCCGACGAAATCCCCCGGCGCGATCACCACCCGGTGCCCCTCGACGAGCTCGGTGTCCCCCTCGACCTCCCCCGTCCGTATCTTCGGGCCCTGGATGTCCTGCATGATCGCCACGTTGCGTCCGAGCCGGGCGGAGACCCCGCGCACGACCTCTGCGTTGTGCCGGTGCATCTCCTGGTCCCCATGGCTGAAGTTGAACCGCACCACGTCGACGCCGGCGCGCAGGATCGCCTCTATGGCTTCCTCGGAGGAGGTCGCGGGCCCTAAAGTCGCGACTATCTTGGTGCGCCGCATCTCTCTAGCTCCTGCCTCCGCGGGGTTCGAACGCGGTGCGTCCCGGGTAGATCGCCGCCTCCCCGAGCGACTCCTCTATGCGGAGGAGCTGGTTGTACTTGGCCACACGCTCGCTCCGCGCGGGAGCGCCGCTCTTTATCTGCCCGGCGTTGACCGCCACCGCGAGATCGGCGATGGTGGTGTCCTCGGTCTCGCCGCTGCGGTGGCTGATCATCGTGGTGTAGCCCGCCTTGTGCGCGAGCTCGATCGTCTCCAGCGTCTCGGTTATCGTGCCGATCTGGTTGACCTTCACCAGGATGGAGTTCCCTATCCCTCGCTCGATGCCGCGGGCGAGGATCTTCGGGTTGGTGACGAAGATGTCGTCCCCCACGAGCTGCATCCTGCCGCCGAGCCGCTTCGTCAGCTCGGCCCAACCGTCCCAGTCCTCCTCGGCGAGCCCGTCCTCGAGGCTTATGATCGGGTACTCCCCGGCGAGCTCCTCGTAGTAGCCGATGAGCTCCCCGCTCGAGAGCTTCTTCCCCTCCCCGGCGAGCTCGTAGACGCCGCCGCGGTAGAACTCCGAGGCCGCCGGGTCCAAGGCGAAGCAGATCTGATCCCCCAGAGAATATCCGCTCCGCTCCACCGCTTCAGCGACGAGCGCGAGCGCCTCGCCGTTGCTCGAGAGGTCCGGGGCGAAGCCCCCCTCGTCCCCGATGCCGCCGGCGAGCCCCTTCTCGCCGATGAGCTTCTTGAGGCTCTGGTAGATCTCGGAGACCGCCCGGATGCCCTCCGAGAAGCTCTCGAAGCCGACCGGGACGACCATGCACTCCTGGAAGTCCACGTTGTTCGCCGCGTGCGCCCCGCCGTTGAGGATGTTGCAGCAGGGAACCGGGAGCGTGGAGGCGCCCGCGCCGCCCAGGTAGCGGTAGAGCGGCAGGTCCGCAGCCTCGGCCGCGGCCTTCGCCGCCGCCATCGAGACCCCAAGGATCGCGTTCGCCCCCAGCCTGCCCTTGTTCGGCGTGCCGTCGGCCTCGATCATCGCGAGGTCGAGCGCCCGCTGGTCGGTGGCGTCCATCCCGACGACCACCTCGGCCAGCTCGGTCTCGACGTTCTCGACCGCCCGCCGCACGCCTTTGCCGCCGTAGCGCTCCTTCTCGCCGTCCCGCAGCTCCACCGCCTCGTTCTGCCCGGTGGAGGCCCCGGAGGGCACGGCCGCCCGGCCCGCGAACCCGCTGGCCGTGATGAGCTCCACCTCGACCGTGGGGTTCCCTCTGGAGTCGAGGATCTCCCGCGCGCGGACCGAGACGATCTCCGTCATGAAGCTACCCTCCTGTCTCTCGGATGCAAGGCTCGTCGCCCCTCTACTCTACGCCTTCGGGAGGCAGAGCGCCAGAGCCTTCAGGAGGTCGATCCCTGCGGCCTGTAGGCCGGCAGGTACTTCACGTCACGCGACTTCTTCTGCTGCTCGAGCCACTTCTGAAAGGCCCTGGCCCGCTCCTGCTGCGCGAGGTGCTGCTTTATCTGCGGGGCGACCTTCTCGAGCGGCGTGGTGTGCCCGGGCTCTATCTTCGTCACCTCGATCAGGTAGTAGCCGAGGTTCTTGACCTCGATCGGCCCGGAGACCTTCCCCTTCTTCGCCGAAAAGATCGCCTTGTCCAGCGCGGAGAGGGAGATCTGCCCCTTGCTGACACACCCCACCTTCCCCCCTTTCTTCGCGCTGCGGGGGTCCTGGGAGTACTTCTTCGCGAGCTTCGCGAAGTCCCCGCCTTTCTCGAGCTCGCTCTTCACCTTCTCGGCCTGCTTCTTCTGTTTCGCCTTGTCCGGGGCGAAGACTATCGCGCTGAAGCAACGGCGCTCGGGCACCTTGAACTGGGCCTTGTTCTTCTCGTAGTAGCTCTTTATCTGCTTCTCGGAGGGGCTCACGTTCCCCGTGACCCTGTCCTCGACCTTCCGTACGAGAAGCCCCACCCGGATCTGCTGCCGGGCCTGGCTCTCGTTTATCCCGTACCCCTTGAGCACCTGCCGGAAGGCCTCCTCGTCGCTGAGGTTCTTCCCGAACTGCTGCCGGGCCTGCTGACCGGCCTGCTTCTTGAAGTTCTCGAGGGCCTTCTGAACCTCCCCGCTGGAGACGGAGATCCCGTGCTCTCTGGCGTAGGCCTCGGCGATCTTGGTGTCCACCAGCTGGGGCATGACCTGCGAGACGGCGGCCTTGTACTGGGCGGAGCCGGGCTGCGGCGCCTCCTTGAGCCCGCTCTGGCGGGCGAGCGCGTCGATTTGCTTCTGTACATCGCTCTGCGTGATCTGACCGCCGTCGAAGACGGCCACCTTCCTCGAGCCCGTCTCGACGTTGGCGACCGTGGAAGCGGCGGAGCAACCGGAGAGCACCGCGGCGAGGAACAGGATCAACCCCCACGTCACCAGAGATCGCTGGCGCCACGATCCGCTCAGAAAACGCAAGATCTCACCTCGAGCTGGTTGGATCCCAAAACGCCCGCGATTATAGCATGGTACGCCCGAGCGCCCCGAGCGCCCGCTCGGCGACCTCGAGCGGTTCTCCTGCGGCACCGCGAACCCGCATCCGGCCGGCCTGGCTCGACACTTCCGCCCCGGTCGTCCGCTCGAGGGCCGAAACGGCCCTGGCATCGGGCGTGACCCCGGAGATGGTGAGCGTCCCCTGCCGGTAGGAGACGGACCTGGCCCCCACCCTCCTCGCGAGCAGCTTGACGCGCGTGATCCCGAGCAGGTTGAGCGCGGGAGCAGGCGGCTCCCCGAAGCGGTCGGCGAGCTCTTCGGCGAGCTCCTCGACCTCCTCGATGCTCCCGGCGCCGGAGGCCCGCTGGTAGAGGGAGACCCGCTCTATCTCGTCCTGCACGTAGTCCGGCGGCAGGTACGCGTCGAGCGGCACCTCGACCACGACCGGCGCCTCGTCTCTCCGCGCTGCGGGCCTCCCCCGCGCCTCCTCGACGGCCTCCTCCAGAAGCCGCAGGTACATCTCGAAGCCCACGGCCGCTATGTGCCCCGACTGCTCCGCACCGAGCAGGTTGCCCGCGCCCCGGATCTCGAGGTCCCGCATCGCGACCGCGAACCCGCTCCCGAGCTCGGTGAAGTCCAGAAGCGCCTCGAGCCGCCTCTGGGCCTCCCGCGTCGCCCCGAGCGGCGCGAAGAGGTAGGCGTAGGCCTGCTCGGAGGAGCGTCCGATCCTTCCCCTCAGGTGGTAGAGCTGCGCGAGCCCCAGAGCGTCCGCCCGCTCGACGATGAGCGTGTTCGCCGTCCCCACGTCGAGCCCGGTCTCGATGATCGTCGTGGCGACGAGCACGTCCACCTCTCCTTCGAGGAACGAGCGCATCTTGCCCTCGAGCTCCCGCTCGGGCATCCGACCATGAACCACCGCGAAACGAGCCCCGGGGACCAGCCCGCGCAGCTGCTCGGCCCTCTCCTCTATGGTCTCGATGCGGTTGTGCACGAAGAAGACCTGACCGCCCCGTCCGAGCTCGCGCTCTACCGCACGCCGCACCAGGTCCTCGTCGTAGGGCCCGACGTGGGTGAGCACGGGCCTCCTCCCCGCCGGCGGCGTCTCGATCACGCTTATGTCCCGCAGGGAGGAGAGCGCCATCTGCATCGTGCGCGGGATCGGGGTGGCCGTGAGCGTGAGTACGTCGACCGAGGCCTTGAGCTGTTTGATCCTCTCCTTGTGCGCAACCCCGAAGCGCTGCTCCTCGTCGACTACGACGAGCCCGAGGTCCTTCGGCCTCACCTCCGCCCCGAGCAGGGCGTGCGTCCCGATGAGGATGTCCACCTCCCCGGCGGCGAACCCTTCGAGGATACGCCTCCTCTCCGCCGGGGATGTGAACCGCGAGAGGCTCTCGACGCGCACCGCGAAGCGCTCCAGCCGCTCGCGGAAGGTGCGCTCGTGCTGCTGGACGAGCAGGGTGGTCGGCGCGAGCATCATCGTCTGCTTGCCCGCGAGCGCCGCCTTGAACGCCGCCCTGACCGCGACCTCGGTCTTCCCGAAGCCCACGTCTCCGCACACCAGCCGGTCCATCGGCTTCGGCCTCTGCATGTCGGCCTTGACCGCGGCGATCGCGGCCTGCTGGTCCGGGGTCTCCTGGTAGGGGAAGCTCTCCTCGAGCTCCCGCTCCCACTCCGTGTCCTCCGGAAACGCGAACCCTTCGGCCGAGGCACGCACGATGTGCAGCCGCAGCAGCTCCCCGGCGAGCGCCTTGACCCGCTTCCTGACCCGCTCGGTGACCTGAGCCCACGAACTCCCGCCGAGCCGGTCCAGCCGCGCCCCTTCGCCGCCCACGTACTTGTGCAAGAGGTCCATCTGCTCGTAGGGCACGAACAGCCTGTCCCCGCCCCGGTAGCTGACCTCCATGTAGTCGCGGGTGACACCCAGGGCCTCCCGCGCCACGAGCCCCTCGAAGCGCCCGATACCCTGCGTGTCGTGCACGACGAGGTCTCCGGGCTTGAGGTCGGCGAAGCTCGTCGGCGTCCGGCCGCCCCTGCGGCCCTTAACCCTCCTCCCCAGGAAATCCCCGCGCCTGACGACCGCGACCCCGTCCTCCGGGTAGACGAACCCCTCTTCTACCTCGCCGGGTACGGCGTAGAGCCCGGGAGGAAGGCTCGCGTCCACGCGGGCGGCCTCCCTCACCTCGCGTCCGATCTCGCCGAAGGCGTAGACGGTGCGCTTGACCTCGCTCCCCGAACCGCAGGCGATGAAAACCGCAAGCCCGTCCGCGACGAGCGCCTCGAGCATCCTGGCGACCTCCCGCAACCCACCCCCGAACGCCACCACCGGCGGCGCCAGGACCGCCTCGCCATCCTCCGCACCGGTGAACTCGAGATCCGGCTCGGATGCCGCCGTGTCGTAGAGCTCGCGCACCAGACCGTCCAGGTCTTCCGGCAGCGTCTCCTGCGGCTCTTCGCGCCAGATCTCGGCCCCCCCGGGCAAAAGCTCGCGCGGTGAGACGGGATCGAGGCCGAGGAGCAGCCGGTCGAGCCCCACCACCCTCACCCCCCGGAGCGCCTCTTCGGGCAGCTCCTCCCAGCTCTCCGCGGCGAGCGCCGCCAGGTCGGCCTCGCGCGCAGCGTAGACCGTCACCGCCTTCAGGTCCTTCACGACCCGCTGGGTCGCCAGGGAGACGACCCGCACGCTCTCGACCTCGTCCCCCCACCACTCGACGCGCACCGGGGAGCGCCGGGTGCTCGGGAAGAGGTCCACGATCCCGCCGCGCACGGCGAACTCCCCGGGACGCGAGATCCTGTCCACCCGCTCGTACCCGAGCCGGGCGAGCCTCTCCAGAGCCTCGTCGAACTCCAGCTCCACGCCGCCGGAGAGCTCAAGTGGCTCGTGCAGGGGCGTCCTCTCGGCGAACGCGAGCGGTCCGGCCACGACGATGCGCGCCCGGCCCAAAGCGTGCAGCGCCCGCTGTCTCCTGCCGACGTTCGCGACGGGCGGGTCGAAGACGTCCCCGTAGATAGCCCCACGCGAGGGCAGGTGCACGACCGCATCCTGCGTGAAACACGCCGCCTCGCGGGCGTAGCGCTCGGCCGCCTCCTCGCTTCCCGCCACGAGTACGACGGGGCTCTCCGCGGTGGCGGCGAGGTAGGCTCGGATACGGTGTGGGGCCTGTACGGATCTCGTACGGAGAGGGTTTCTCACCCGGTAATTTTAACCCGTCCCACCCGCTTTCCAACGCGGGGCTCGCTTCCACCGCCTTGCCAGGTTGGGATCGGATGGATAACATCTCGGGGCTTGATTTTGCCTTTCGTACACGGGTTCGTGCTGGCTCTGGGCCTGATCGTCGTCCTCGGGCCCCAGAACATGTTCGTCTTCTCCGAAGGAGCGAGCAGAACCCGCTTCCGAGAGGCCCTGCCCGTGGTCCTGACCGCCGCTTTTTCGGACACCGCGCTCATCTCCGCCGCCGTGCTCGGCGTCTCGGTCGCGGTCCTCTCCTTGTCCCCGATGAAGATCGCGCTCACCCTGGGCGGGATGGGATTCCTCATCTACCTGGGCTGGTCCAACTGGCGCCAGACCCCCGCGGTCGACGGAGAGTGGAGGCGGGCGGCGGAGGGGACGCTCAGGCGACGGATCCTCTTCGCCCTCTCGGTCTCGCTGTTAAACCCCGGCGCCATCCTGGACACGATAGGCGTGATCGGCACCGGCTCGCTGGCCTACCATGGCGCCGCGAAGGTCGCCTTCACCCTCGCGAGCATAATGGTCTCCTGGCTGTGGTTCGCCTCTCTGTCCGCCGCCGGCAGGGCCTTCGGCAAGCTGGACACGGTCCGCACCCACCTCGGCCGTCTCTCGGCGCTCGTGATGTGGGCGAGCGCCCTCTACCTCGGGTACGAACTGCTCTTCGGGCTCTGAGACGATCCGGAGCGAGACCCCGAACTTAGAGAAAAGACCGACCGCGCACGACGAACGCACCGTCCGGAGGATCTTGGGTCGCCGGATCCGCCCCACGGTTCCATCCCAACGAACTCCTTCGTTGGACACGCCAACTTCCGGATGGCTAAATGGGATCATGAGCGAAAACACGGGGATGAAGGAGCCGGGGAAGGCGGTCCCCGGACACTACCTGGTGCTCCTCGCCGCCGTGCTCTGGGGCACGACCGGTACGGCCGGGGCCTTCGCCCCACCCTCGGCCACACCGGAGGCCATCGGGGCGGCGAGGATCACGATAGGGGGCCTGGCGCTGCTGGCGATCACGCTGACACGCGGCACGCTGCGCGGGCACCGGTGGCCCCTCTTCGCAACGGCGACGGGGTGTGCGGGGGTGGCGGCATACCAGGCGCTGTTCTTCAGCGGCGTGTCGAGGACCGGGGTGGCGGTCGGCACGATCGTCGCCATCGGAAGCTCCCCGGTCTTCGGCGGGCTCATGGGATTTTTCGTCCACGGTGAGAGGCTCTCGTACCGGTGGGCGCTTGCCACGGCGCTCGCGGTCGCGGGGTGCGTGCTCCTGATCGGCTCCGGCAGCGAGATCTCCGTGGCGCCCTCGGGCGTCTTGCTCTCTTTAGGGGCGGGTGCCTCCTACGCGGCCTACGCCACCGCCAGCAAGGGTCTTCTGAAGCGCATTCCACCGGAGGCGGTGATGGCCGTGCTCTTCACCGGGGGAGCCGTTCTGCTCTCGCCGGTGCTGGCGCTCACCGGTGCCGGCTGGCTCGCCACGGCCCGCGGGCTCGGGGTGGCGCTGCACCTGGGGATCGTGGCCACCGCCGCGGCATACTTCCTGTTCGGCCGGGGGCTCAGGCTGGTTCCGGTCGCGACCGCGACGACGCTCTCCCTCGCCGAACCGCTGACGGCGGGTTTGCTCGGCGTCTTCGTGCTCGGAGAACGCCTCACCCCGCCCGCGCTGCTCGGCAGCGCCCTCGTCTTCTGCGGGCTCGCGGTCCTCTCGTGGCGGCGGCCCGGCGTTACCTAACGCTCCTCGCTCAGCTCCCGGAGCAGTCCGGGAGGGAGGCTCCATCGCAGCACCCCCTCACCCACCCCTGGCTCGCCTCCGAACTCGATCAGGAGCGCGCCTCCCTTCTTTATCTTCAGGCGCCCGGGATCCCGACGGCCAAAGATCATGTGGCAGGCCGCGGCGTGCAGGTTCGGACGGTGCCCGAAGAGAGCGACGGATTGCACCCCGGGAAGCTCCCGCAAGACCTCCAGCACCTCTGCCGGGTCACGTTCGGGCTCGAGCTCCGGGCAGGGCTTCTGCTCCGGCCACCCCAACGCGGAGACGATCGAGGCCGTCTGCCAGGCCCGCACGAACGGGCTGCTGAGCACGAGATCCACCTCCGGCATCACGCGTAACAGCCCGCGCGCGGCCGCCTCGAACCTCTTTCGCCCCTCTGGTTCGAGAGGCCGCTTCGAATCGTCCGGCCAGCGGGAGGCATCCCGATCGTAGGCTACGGCGTGCCGCACCAGGCAAACCCTCAAACTTCGCGTCCCCCGCCGGAGGGCTTCATCCTCTCCATCTTCGCCTCGAGCCTCCTCCACCTCTTGCCCCGCAGGCGATCGTAGGCGGCGGGGAAGTCCTCCCTTACCCCGAGCGCCTTCTCGCGCCACCCGCCGGAAAGAGCCCCCATGACGAAGACCACCTCGGCCGGCAGCCTCCTCCCGCTCTCCAAAGCCAGCCCCCGCAGGTGTCCCGCGGCGGCGAACGCGTCCTGGTGCTCCCCGAGGACATCCTGCAGCCCCTTGAGCCTCCGCGCGAGCCTGCGCGCCGGCTTGCCGTAGACGGGCTCCAAGAACTCCAGCGCGTAACGCAGCCGGCGGGCGCGCTTGCGCAGCCGGTGGAAATCCTCCGCCGGTGAGCCCGGGGTCAACCCGTCTCCCGCCCGGCGCACCCTGCGGTACGCACCGCCCAGGATCCTCGGGGCACTCTCGAGGACCGGCCGGCGCGCGGCGACCGAACTCGTCGGCCCCGCACGCAGAAGCTCCGAGAAGCTTCCGACGAAGCGCGCGTAACGGCGGGAATCCAGCGCCCGTAACAGCTCCCTGCGCGCTTCCTCCCGGCGCTTCGTTATCTCCTCCACCACTCTCCCTGTACCTTCTCCCCCTCCCGCAGGATCGACCTCCCCACCTTCGACCTTCTCCAGCAACACGTCGAGGTCGCGCACGCCGCCGAGAACCCCCAGGATCCAACCGAGATCCCGCTCCAGCGACCGGAGCTTCACCGGCAGCGCCCGGTCGAAGAGCTTGATCGCGGCCCGTACCCGCCGCCCGGCCACCCGCATGTCGTGCAGCTCCTCGGGGTCCTCCCCGAGCCGGACCCCTCCCTCGTGGGAGAGGAATTCCGCGAAGTGCCTCCGAAGCACGGCGAAGGCCGCCTCGCCGGTGGTGGACCCCGCCCCGAACCCGGTCGGACCGAAAGACGGCGGGCCGGGGGGTTCGAGCCCGGCGACCTCCAGCCCGGTGCCGAACTTGGACCGGGTGGCCGGTTCGAGACCGCAGGCCTCGCGCAGCCCGTCCACGAAGGATCCGAGAGCCGGGTGAGCCGCATCCTCCACCTCCACCTCCACCCGCATCATCTCGCGCTCCCTCCCACCGTCGGGAGAGAAAACCCTCGTGTCGTCCAGCGCCACCTCGCCCAGACGCCGGCCCCCCAGCGATATCTCGTACACCCTGCGGCGCGTGCGCACCTCGAAGAGCACCTTGAGCTTCCTGTTCCCGGCCAGGTACCCGAGGCGCTCCCCCACGGCACCGGCGGAGAGCGGCGACTCCCCCTCTCCCACCGGGCAGGAGATCTCCCGCCGAACCTTCAGGCCGGAGGGATCCCCGCGCGCGAGGAGCTTCATCGTCGCCTCCGCACCGTCCCCCTCCACCCTCCGCACCCGGGCCGCATACCCGGCCCGCATGACCCGCCAGTCGGAGGTGTCATAGTAGGTGTCGACGATCCGCAAATCCCCCGCCGGCTCGACGGAGAGCCCGTCATCCCGCCCGCTTCCCTCCAGAAAGCCCACCACGGCATCGAGGTCGGCGGCGTCGAACTGCCACTCGATCTCCCGGTGATCCTGCGCAGCGGTCTCAGACACCCCCACGCACCCCCCTTCCCACGTCCGAAGCCTGCACCGCTCAGCCCGGGTCTTCGAGGAGCAGGGCCTGGCTGTCGAGAGGGTCCTGCCCGGCGGGAGGACGCAGCCTCTCGAAGGAGCCATCGGGCTTCATCTCCCAGGCGTTGGCGGTGTCGGAGAGCTGAAGATCCAGGATGCGCCTGACGCGCCGGCGGTGGCGCTCTTCCCGCAGGGGGAACACCTGCTCGACCCGCCGATCGAGGTTGCGCTGCATCATGTCCGCGCTGCCCAGGAGAATCTTCTCGTCCTCTCCTTCGCCGAAGGCGAAGACCCGCGCGTGCTCGAGGAAGCGCCCGACGAGGGAAACCACCCGTATGTTCTCGCTCACACCCTCCATCCCCGGCCTCAGACAGCAGATGCCCCGCACGATGAGATCTACCCTCACCCCGGCCTGAGAAGCCCGGTAGAGGGCCTCGATGATCTGCGGGTCGGTGAGCGAGTTCATCTTCCAGGTGATGCGGGCGCGCTCGCCGTTCCGGGCCCGCTCTATCTGTTCCTCGACCAGGCGCAGGATGCCCTCGCGCAGCGTCAGGGGGGCGACGAGCAGGGCCTTGTACTCCCGCTGGGCCGAATACCCGGTCAGATAGTTGAAGAGATCCGAGGCATCCTCGCAGAGCCCGGGATCGTCGGTGAAGTAGGAGAAGTCGGTGTAGACCCTGGCCGTCGAGGGGTTGTAGTTGCCGGTGCCGAGGTGTACGTAGCGCCTCAAGCCCTGCCCCTCTCGCCTGACGACCAGACAGATCTTCGCGTGGGTCTTGAGCCCCACGATCCCGTAGGCCACGTGCACCCCGTGCGCCTCCAGCTGCCGGGCCCAGGTGATGTTCGGCTCCTCGTCGAAGCGGGCCTTGAGCTCCACCAGCACCGCCACCTGCGTCTGCTCGTCGCGAGCGCTCAGGAGCGCCTCGACTATCGGGGAGTTCGCCCCCACCCGGTAGAGGGTCTGCTTTATCGCGAGCACGTTCGGATCCCCGGCTGCGGCCCGCACGAACTCCACGACCGGGGCGAAGGAGTCGTAGGGATGATAGAGCAGGATGTCCCCCTGTCGGATCGCCGAGGTGATCGAGCGCGAACGCCGGATGGCATCGGGCACCCGGGGGGAGATCGGGGGGTAGAGCAGATCCGACCGCTCCAGATGGGTCAGCTCCTCGAAATCCCCGAGCCCGATCGGCTCCGGGACGGCGTAGACCGCATCCGGCGAGATGTTGAGGTGGGCGGCGAGCCAGTCCCGCAACTCGCGGGGCATCTCCTCGGTGACGACGAGCCGCACGCTCTGCCCGAACCAGCGGCTCTCCAGCTCGTCCTCTATCGCCTGCAGCAGGTCGGCCGCCTCGTCCTCTTCGATGACGAAATCGGCGTTTCGAGTGACCTGGAAGACGTAGCTCGCCGCGATCTTCTTGCCGGGGAACAGCTCTTCGAGGTTCGCGGCTATGACCTCCTCGACCCTCACGAGGCGTATCTCGGCCCTCCCTCCATTGCCGCGCTCCGACTCTCCGCCGGAGAGCCTTATGAACCGGTCTATCGTCGTCGGGACTTTGAGCCGGGCCATCACCCGCCGCCCCCGATCCTCGAGCACGACCAGGAGGTTGAGCGAGAGGTTGGAGATGTGCGGGAAAGGATGCGCGGGGTCTATGGCCAGAGGGGTCAAAACGGGGAAGATGTCCCGGATGAACTTCTCCCTGAGCTCCTCTTTCTCCGCCTTGCGCAACCTGGCGTAGGGAACGAGGTTTATTCCCTCGCGCCGCAGCGCCGGCATCAGCACCTTCTCCAGGACCTCGCGTTGTTCGGCGAGGAAGCCCCGGGTATGTTCGTGGATGCGCGCGAGTTGCTCCTCGGGGGGCATGCCGTCCGGCACCGGGTTGGGGAGCTCCGCGGCGACCTGCTGCTGCAGCCCCGAGACCCGGATCATGAAGAACTCATCCAGGTTGGTCGCGGAGATCGCGACGAAACGCACCCGCTCCAGCAGCGGGTGCCTCTCGTCCCACGCCTGAGCGAGCACCCGCTCGTTGAAGGAGAGCCACGAGAGCTCGCGATTGATGTACAGCGAAGGGTCTGAGAGGTTGATCTCCTGCTCTTCCCTCCGCGCCGGGTTCGTCAAGACGGCACCTCCTCTCCAGCGGTGCCCCCGGTGAGCGCTGGATGAACGCCCTCTTCCATTCTTCCTGCAACCTCACACGCCCTCAGAGGGGCATCAACCTGCACCACGCACCGACGACACCGGCGCCCGCACGTTCCGAACCCCGCTCATCATATCGTCTCTTCGGCCCGCGGTGCTACCCTTCCTGGTTTCGGCGTACGTTGAAGCGGTTCATGGCCGCCTCGGGTCCTTCTTCGATCACCGCCTCGGCGGCGTCCGCCGCGCGCGGGATCGTCTCCCTCACCACCCCGTCCATCCGCCCGAGCACGTAGTCGATCACCTCGACACCATCCGGAGGACGGCCTATCCCGACCCTCACACGCGCGAACCGCTCCCCGATGTTCCCGATCACCGAGCGCAGCCCGTTGTGACCGCCGGCGCCGCCGCCGAGCTTCACCCTCACCGTGCCCGCGGGCAGATCCAGGTCGTCGTGGACGACCAGGAGACGGTCGCCGGAATAGGCGACGAGGGCCCGGCCCGAATCGTTCATGAACGTGGTCGGCTTGACGAGCACGACCGAAAAGCCGTCCAGGCGGATCTCCGCCTCCTCGGCCCGCTTCCGCCTGCGCCAGGCGCCGCCGTGGCGGGCGGCCAGCTCGTCCACCACCATGTAACCCGCGTTGTGGCGGGTGTTCGCGTAGGAGCGTCCCGGATTACCGAGCCCGGCGACGACCCACCGCTTCGTATCCAGCCCCGGCCCCCGGCGCTACTCCTCGGACTCTTCCCGGTCCTCGCCGGAAGGCGCCTCGGGCGGGGTGGCCTCCGCAGCCTCCTCCGGTTGCTCCTCGGCGATTCCGGCCTCCGCGGCCTCCTCCTCGGTGATCTCGGTCGGCGTGGTCACGGTCACCACGACCTCCTCCGGGTCGGAGACCAGCGTCACCCCCTCGGGCAGCTCGATCTCGCCGAGCGTCAGGTTCTCGCCCATGCCGAGGTTCGAGACGTCGATCTCGAGCTCCTGCGGGATGTTGCCCGGGAGCGACTCCACCTGCACCTCGTAGAGGACCTGCTGCAGCACGCCGCCCTCCTTGGCCCCCGGCGCCTCGCCCGAGACGACGACCGGCACCGTCACCTCGATGCGCTCGGTCATGTTCACCGGGGCGAAGTCCACGTGCAACAGCCTCCCCGTCAGCGGGTCGCGCTGCACGTCGACGATCCTCGCCGTCGCCTTTTCGCTGCCCGGAAGCTCTATGTCGTAGAGGGCGTTGTCCCCCAGATGGTGGATCGTCTGGTCGATCACCTTCGCGGGTACGGCCATGACCCGTCCTCCATCCGGGCCGTTCCCGTAGAGGACGGCGGGAAGCATCCCGGCGGCCCGCAGCCGCCGGGCGTCGTTCTTGCCCCTCCGCTCACGCTCCTCGGCGCGCAGGCTGACGTTCTCCGGCATGAAAGTTACCTCCCTCTCGTATCTCTAGAAGAGCTGGTTCTCGCCCATGAAGACCGCGCTCACCGACTCGTCGGTGAACACGTTGCGTATCGTGCTGGCCAGAATCGGGGCGATCGTCAGGCGCTTTATCTTCCCCGAGGTCTTCCCCCGCTTCGGAGGGAGGGTATCGGTCACCACGACCTCCTCTATGGGAGAAGCCTCTATCTTCTCGTAGGCCGAACCCGAGAACTCCCCGTGGGTGGCCGCGGCCCGGATGTCCCGCGCCCCCTCCTGCACGAGCCTCTCCGCCGCCCCGACCAGCGTCCCGGCCGTCCCGATCACGTCGTCTATCATGATCGCCCGCTTGCCGGCCACCTCCCCTATGACGTGGGTGACCTCCGACTGGCGGGCGGCGTGCCGGGTCTTGCTCAGGATGGCCCAGGGGAGCTCCAGATGCCCGGCGAAGGCCTTGGCCATCTTCACCTCCCCCGTGTCCGGGGCCACGACCACGGCGTCATCAGCCCCCCTGAAGCCCGCCTCGACGAAGTAGTCGACGAAGGTGTGCATCGCGGTCAGGTGGTCGACCGGGAAGGAGAAGAACCCCTCGATCTGCCCGACGTGCAGGTCCATCGTCATCACCCGCTCGGCACCGGCCGCCGCGATCAGGTTCGCCACCAGCCGCGCGGAGATCGGCTCGCGCGGTTTGGTCTTGCGGTCCTGGCGGGAGTAGGCGTACCAGGGGATGACGGCCGTGATCCGCTTCGCCGAGGCCCGGCGCGCCGCGTCGATCATCACCAGAAGCTCCATCAGGTTCTCGTTGACCGGTTCCCCGAGCGACTGGATGATGAAGACGTCCGCCCCCCGTACGGACTCCAGGTAGCGGGCGTAGACCTCCCCGTTGGGGAAGGTCTCCAGCTCGACCTCGCCCAGGGGTACGTCGAGACGTTCGGCGATCCGCTCGGCCAGCTCGGGATATCCCCGGCCCGAGAAGAGCATCAGCCGCTTCTCGGTGGTCTGAGTCAGGTATCCGTTCTCCATACGCGTCCTGCCCTATTCCTCCTCGCCAGCCTCACTCTTCTCACCACCCGCCCCGGAGATGTCCCGGATCGCGCGGGCCGGAGCACCGACGGCGAGCTTGCCCGGCGGCACGTCCTTGTTCACCACGCTCCCGGCCCCGAGGTAGGAGCCTCTCCCTATTGTAACCGGGGCGATCAAACTCGTGTTGACCCCCGTGAAGACCCCGTCCTCTATGCTGGTCTTGTTCTTGTTCTTGCCGTCGTAGTTGGCGGTTATCGTGCCGGCGCCGAGGTTGACGCCCTCCCCGATCTCCGCATCCCCCACGTACGAGAGGTGCGGGACCTTGCTCCCGCGTCCGACGCGGCTGTTCTTCACCTCGCAGTGCGCCCCGACCTTCGAGCCTTCCTCGAGCACCGTCCCCGGACGCAGGTAGGCGAAGGGTCCGACGACCACCCTGTCCCCGATCTTCGCCCCCCGCCCGACGGAGTGCTCGACGACCGCCCCGTCCCCCACTATCGTGTCCGAGAGGTCGGAGAAGGGGCCTATCACACAGTCCGATCCGACCTTCGTCCTGCCCCTGAGGAAGGTGCCCGGCAGGATCACCGTGTCCCGCCCGATCTCGACCCCGGCTTCGATGTGCGTGCTAGCCGGGTCGCGCACCGTCACCCCCTCGCGCATGTGGGCGTCCAGGATGCGCCGACGGAGGATCTCCTCCGCCCGGGCCAGGTGCGAGCGGTCGTTGACCAGGTTGGCCTCCTCCAGGTCCTCCAGAAGGTAGGTCACGGCCCGCGCCCGCCGGCCGATGATCTCCAGCGCGTCGGTCAGGTAGAGCTCACCCTGCTCGTTGTCCGCCTCGAGGAGCCCGATGGCCCGCCTTATCTCTCCGAGTTCGAAGGCGTACAGCCCCAGGTTGACGAGCCTTATCTTCCTCTCTTCCTCGCTCGCGTCCCGCTCCTCGACTATCCGCACCACGCCGGCGTCCTCCATCACCCGCCCGAGACCGCTCGGGTCGGGCAGCTCCGCGACCAGCACCGTCGCCCCGACCCCCGCCGAGCGGTGCCGCTCGACGAGCCCCATGAGCGTGCGCGCGGAGATGAGCGGACCGTCGCCGTTGACGACGAGCAGAATCCCTTCCTTCTCCTCTATCGCCTCGAGCGCGACCCGCACCGCATCCCCTGTGCCGAGCTGCTCGCGCTGCAGGACCGGTTCGGTGTCGGGCGGGAGCACCTTTTTCACCTCCTCCGCCTGGTGGCCCACCACGACGAGGAGCCGCTCGGGAGAGAGGGGTCTTATCGCCTCTATCGCGTAGTTGACCATCGGAACCCCGCACAGGGTGTGCAGGACCTTGGCGCGGTTGGATTTCATCCTCGTTCCCTTGCCCGCCGCCAGGACCACGGCGAAGATGGGACCTCGATGCGACATGGGGCCTCCGCTGCTCAAAAGAAGTTCTCCTCGTTGCCCTAAGACCCGCAAAAGCGGCGTCGTGTGGCTGGGGCGGCAGGATTCGAACCTGCGATCCCGGGACCAAAACCCGGTGCCTTGCCGCTTGGCTACGCCCCAAAACCGGGCCTACTCCCGAACGCGAGCGATTATACCGGAAGGCGCCTCGGGCCGTCAGCTGCTCGATGCCCGGTGGAGCGCGGCGAGCTCTTCGGGCTGAAGCTCCTCGGCCCTGACATCGGGATGACGGCCGAGCTCCCGCAGGGCCGCCTCTGCCCGGATGCGGGCCTCACGCGGCAGGTTGTTGACGAGCCGCTTGCGCCGGCTGGAGAAGACCGCGAGGACGAACTCTTTGATCGCCTCGTAATCCTCCGGCCTTTCCCTGCGCCGCACCTCCACGACGGCCGACCAGACTCGCGGCGGCGGCTCGAAGACGGATGGGGGGACGCGGTGGACGATCCTCACCTCCCCGAGCAGCTGCACGAGCACCGCGTAGGCCGCGTAGTCTTTGCTCCCGGGTCGGGAGGCCATCCTCCTCGCCACCTCGAGCTGCACCATGAAACGCATCCACCCGACGAAGGGCGCCTCCTCGAGCAGCCTGAGGACGAGCGGGGAGGCGATGTTGTACGGCAGGTTGGCGGCGAGACGGTTCGGCAGAGGCCGGAGGGTGGAAAAATCCATGCGCAGGGCGTCGGCCCGGTGGACGATGACGTTCTCACGATCCCTCACGGCTTCGCGCAGCGCCGGGATCACGTCCCGGTCCAGCTCCACCGCGTGCACCAGTCGCGCCCTCTCGGCCAGGAAGGCCGTGAGAAAGCCCCTGCCGGCCCCGATCTCGAGCACCACGTCCTCCGGCGTGATCCCCCCGGCGACGACGCGGGCGGTGTTCGGGTCTTTGAGGAAGTGCTGCCCGAGGCGCTTCTTGGGCCTCCCCGGTCGCGTCAAACGCTATTTGACCTCCGGGGGCAGCCCGAACAGACGCCGGGCGTTGGCCGTGGTGGTGCGCGCGATCTCCTCCTCCGGCACCCCGAGTCGCTCCGCGACGAACCGGGCGGTGTGGACGACGTTGGCCGGTCGGTTCCTCCTGCCGCGCACCGGACGGGGACTCAGGTACGGGGAATCCGTCTCCAAAAGGAGGCGCTCCGCGTCGATCAGGTCCAGCACCCCCGCCGTCCGGCTGTTTTTGTAGGTGACGTTGCCGGTGAGGCCTATGTAGTAGCCGCGCTCCTTCGCCTCCTCGACCTCTCTGCGTCCCCCCTCGAAGCAATGGAGCACGACCGGCACCCTCGCCCCCGAGAGCAGCGACATCACGTCCTCGAAGGCCTCGCGACAGTGGATGACGAGCGGCATCCTGAGGTCGTTGGCGAGCGAGATCTCGTCCTCGAAGAGCGCCCGCTGGGCCTCGCCGGTCTCCCGGCCCCGGTAGTAGTCCAGCCCGACCTCGCCGATGGCGACGACCCCCGGCGACTCGGAGAGCTCCGCCACGGCCTCCAGGTCCGAGGCCGTGTAGGCATGTGCGTTGTGAGGGTGGATGCCGACGGTGGTGCAGACGTGGGGCAGCGCAGCGGCGAGCGCCACCCCTTTCCTGGAATCTTCCGCATCGGTCCCGATGTTCACCACCACCCCGACCCCGGCACCCCTGGCCTCCTCCACGGCCTCTTCGGGGGAGACGTCGAGCATGAGGAGATGCGCGTGGGAGTCTACGAGCATCCGGGACCTGTCTCTCCGGTTCTCATGGCAAGGGAATTATACAGAGAGAAGCTCATCACCCCTCCCTCCGGACCAGCCGGTCGTAGACCTCGCCCCTGCTCACCCCCCTGCCGCGCGCGGCGCGGGAGGCGGCGCGGGATGGGCTCTCCCCCTGCGAGACATACCACCGGGCGTCCGCGAGCGCCTCCTCGAGATCGTTCCCCCCCACCCCCTCCCCACCCCGCACCACGACCACGACCTCGCCCCTCGCACCCGCGGCGAAGCGCTCCGCGGCCTCCTTCGCCGTGCCCCGGAAGACCTCCTCGTGCAGCTTGGTGAGCTCCCGGCAGACGGCGACCGGGGCCTCCGGGGGCAGCTCCTCGAGCGTCCTGGCGAGGCGGTTCGGGGACTCGAAGAGCACGAAGGTCGCCCTCTCCCGGCGTACCTTCTCCAGCAGCTCCTCGCGCCCCCTCCCCCTGCGGGGCACGAAACCGGCGAAGATCACCACGTCGGCCGGCAGCCCGGAGACGGCGAGCGCCGTGGTGAGCGCCGAGGGGCCGGGGAGCGCCTCGACCCTTACGCCCGCCTCGATGCAGCGGCGGACCAGCCGGTATCCGGGATCCGAGACGAGCGGCATCCCGGCGTCGGAGACGAGCGCCACGATCTTCTCGCGCGCCTCGCGGCAGAGCCTCGGGGCGAGCCGGTCTTCGTTGTGCTCGTGGTAGGCCAGAAGCCGGTTCTCTATGCCGTGACGGGCGAGGAGCCTCCCGGTACGCCGGGTGTCCTCGCAGGCTATGACGTCCGCCTCGCGCAGGACCCTCAGGGCGCGCAGCGTTATGTCCTCCATGTTGCCTATCGGGGTCGGTACGACGACGAGCGGCATCCCGCTACGCCTCGTCGAGGATGTAGCGGCCGGTCTTTGGGTCGCGGGCGAGCGCCGCCGCCCCGAACATCCCCGACTCGGGGCCGAGGGTGGCCCCCTTGACGACCACGAGGTCGCGCGAGGGAGGACGGGCCCTCAGACGCACCTCCTCGCGCGCCGGCCCGAGCAGCGGCTCCCCGGCGTCGACGGCCCCGCCCCCTATGGCGACGACCTCCGGGTTGAAGACGTTGACGAATGATGCGAGCCCCATCCCGAGCCACCGTCCGGTCTCCGCGAGCACCGCCAGCGCCCCCTCGTCGCCCGCGGCGGCCAGGCGGCTCACGTCCTCGCCGACGATCTCACGCTCCATCGCGAGCTCCGCGAGCGCCGAGCCGGGATACCTGGCGGCGACCTCCCTCGCGCGCCTCCCGATCGAAGTCCCGGAGGCCATCACCTCCAGACATCCGCGGTTGCCGCAGGCGCAGCGCGGCCCGTCGGGGAGCACGGTCACGTGTCCGAGCTCCCCGGCGGCCCCCTGCGCGCCACGCAGGAGGATGCCGTGCGAGATCACACCCCCACCGATGCCGGTGCCGAGCGTCACCATCACCAGGTGCTCGACCTCGCGACCGAGCCCGAAGCGCAGCTCGCCCCAGGCTGCGGCGTTCGCGTCGTTCTCGACGGTCAGCGGAAGCCCTATCCTGGGCTCGAGGACCTCCTTGAGGGGTATCCCCTCGACCGCGTGCAGGTTCGGGGAGTAGACCACCCGGTTCTCCCGCTCGGAGACGAACCCCGGCACTGAGAGGCACACCCCTCCCACCTCGAAGCCCTCCCGCACCTCGTTTATCGCGCGGACGAGGGTCGAAAGCAGAATCTCCGGCGAGGAGGAGGTGGGATAGCGTACCCGGCTGAGCGCCTCGCCCTGTGGGGTTATGACCCCGGCGGCGATCTTGGTGCCTCCCACGTCCACGCCGACGGCGTTCAGGGGCTACTTCCTCCAGTCCAGGATCTCGATCTCGGCCCCCCCGCCGTAGGCGCTGCGGTAGACGGTGTAGGCGGCCTCGAAGGGTCCCTCGGGCAGCGCCTCGGGCGGGGCGGCGAGCCTCGCCGACGGTCCGTCCTTCACCCTGAGGAGGTACATCCCCTCCCAGAGCCGCCGGACCCCCTCGACCACGAGCCCGCTGCTCACGAAGAGCGGCCGGCGGTTGCCGCTCCCGAAGGGAGCCAGCCGCTCGTGCCAACCCAGGAAGCCGTTCGAGAGCGCGGAGAGCGGTACCTCGGCCTCAACCTCCAGCGCGGGCTCGAAGATCTCCGGGTTGGCCTCGTGCTGGGCGCGCACCGCCGCGTTGACCCCGCGCGAGAACTCCTCCAGCCTGCCCGGCTTCACCGAGATGCCGGCGGCCTTGCGGTGTCCGCCCCACTCGCCCATCAGGTGCCGCACACACAGAAGCGCCCCGTAGAGGTCCACGTCGGTCTCCCCGGCGCGGGCCGACCCCCCGTAGGAGCCGTCGGCCCTGCGGTTCAGGACTGCCGCCGGGCGCGCGGTCGCCGAGGCTACCTTCCCCGCTATGAGCCCGGCGATCCCCCCGATCTCCTCCGTGATCACCACCTTCAGATCCTGCTCCGGGTCGACCTCCGCGAGCGCGAGCTCGACCGCCCGCTGCGTCCTGCGCTGGCGCTCCGCGTTCAGATGATCGAGCTCCGAAGCTATCCGGGCCGCCTCCACGCGGTCGCGGGTGAGCATCAGCTTCAGCGCGGGCGTGGGGTCCTTCATCCTCCCGATGGAGTTGATCCTGGGCCCGATGCGCCAGCCGAGGTCCTCCTCGTCCAGAGCACCCCTCACCCCGGCCACGTCCACCAGGGCCCGCAGCCCGGGGCGGATGCTCCTTTTACGCAGGCTCTCGTTCAGGTAGCGCAGCCCGGTGCTGGCGAGCGCCCGGTTGTCTCCGACGAGCGGCGCTATGTCCACGATGGTCCCGAGCGCGACCAGGTCGAGCGAACCCTTGAGGAGGCGCTTTCCCTCTTCGGATCCCCCGAGCTCCCTCGCCACGGCCCACGCGAGCTTCCAGGCCACCCCGACCCCGGCGAGCGGGTCCTCCGGGTCCCAGAGCTTGGGGTCTAGCACCGCGACGGCCGCCTCCGGCGGGTCTTCGGGCGGGATGTGGTGGTCGCTCACGATAACGTCCATCCCCAAAGACGCCGCGAGCTCCACCTCCCTGCGGTTCGAGATGCCGCAGTCGGCGGTGATGAGGAGGTCGACCCCCTCGGCGAAGAGGTCCCTCACGTAGGGCTCGAGCAACCCGTAGCCCGTCTGGCGGGTCGGGAGCCTGACGAGCAGGTTCTCCGTGTAGCGCGAGAGCGCCTCGTAGAGCAGCGCCGCCGAGGTGATGCCGTCGGTGTCGTAGTCCCCGAAGATGCCTATCCGCTCCCGGTCCTTCACCGCCCGGGCGATCCGGCGGGCCGCCGCGATCCAGGGCTCCTCCTCGGGCCTGCGCACGGTCAGGAGCGAGGGGGAGAGGAAGGAGGACGCCTCCTCCGGAGGTACGTCGCGGTTGGCGAGCACGCGGGCGCAGAGGGCGTCGATTCCCTCCAGCCGTTCGAGCTCCGCCACGAGCCCCTCCTCCGGCTCGAGCATACGCCAGCGCGCCAAGATCGGTTCCTCCCCTGTGACGAGGATCTTCCTTCCGGGCGATTATACAGAGCCTCGCTCAGACCAGCGGGCTCAGGGAGGCGAGCGTGCGCTCGACGGCCTTCGCCGGCAGCGGCCTTCGCTCCCAGGCCTCCAGCGTCAGCTCCTCGGCGTTCGTCTTGTCCAGCTCGAACATCCGCTCCATCTGGGCGGCGAAGCGGCGGCTGTAGATCTCCAGGTTGATCTCGTAGTTGCCGAGCATGCTGAAGCGGTCTATGTTCGCCGTCCCGACGGTCGACCACACCCCGTCTATGGTCGCGGTCTTGGTGTGGATCATGAGGTCCTTGTAACGGAAGATCCTCACCCCCGCCGCCAGCAACTCGTAGAAGTGGCGTCGGGCGAGCCAGTCGGCCGTGACGTGGTTCGAGTGCTCGGGCAAAAGGATCTGCACGTCCACCCCCCGCGAGGCGGCCTCTATCAGGCCGGCCTTGAAGGCACGGTCGGGGACGAAGTAGGCGTGGGTGAGGTAGATGTGGTGGTTGGCCCGGTCTATCGCCTCCAGGTACATCGCCCGGATCGGGAAGATGCGCAGGTAGGGGTCGTTGCGACGGAGCAGGATCTCCGGCCTCCAGGAACGCTCGCGGCCGGGCTTTATCGGTGGGAGATCGCCGGTCCTGTGCGCGTTCCAGAAGTCTATGAAGGCGTTCTCGAGCTCGTACACCTCCTCGCCGCGCACCCGCAGGTGAGTATCCCGCCAGCTGCGGGCGTAGAGCCCGCCTATGTTGTATCCGCCCACGAAGCCGACCCGCCCGTCCACGCAGAGTATCTTGCGGTGGTCGCGGAAGACGTTGCGCGGGTCCACGAGGCTCGCCGGGTGGTCGAAGGGCCGGAAGTGCAGGGTCTTTATCTCCTTCGGGAAGCGCTTGAACTGCGCCGGAACGACCAGGTTGGCGAACCCGTCGAAGATCACGTAGACGTCGACCCCCTCGCGCGCCTTGCGCGCGAGGGCCTCCACGAAGCGCCTGCCGAGTTCATCGCCCTTCCAGATGAACGTCTCGAGGAAGACGTGGTCCTCCGCCGAGGCGATCTCGGAGAGCATCTCCTCGTAGAGCCTCACGCCGTAAGGGAAGAGCTTGAGCCTGCTGCCGCCGGACTCGACCTCGACCTCCGGCTGCTCCTCCCAGGGGAAACCCTCGTGCGGCCCCTCCCGGCGTTTTCTCAGCTCGCTCATCACGGTGAGCGTGGCGAGCGTGGCCGCCTGTACGCCGGCGAGGGCGAGCCCCGAGCGCACCGCCACCCGGCGCAGCCCGGAGAGGCCATCCTGGAGGGCGTGGTTCAGGTGGGAAGACATGCCGGGATCATACCATCAGCGCCGCCGCAGCCGGGCCGAGATCTCCTCCGCCTCCCGCTTCGCCCGACGCCAGATCTCGTCCCGCTCCCGCTCGGAGAGCTCCCGCTTGCCGCGCTCGAAGTAGAGGATCGCCGCCCGGCCCATCGCGAGCGTCCCGGCGTACCCGATCGTCCCGGCCGCGGCCCACCCGCCCACCGGCACCAGCTTGACGGCCTGCCGGGCGAGCGTGCGCAAACCTACACCCGCCGCCAGCACCCCGGCGAGCTCCCGCGCCCTCTCCAGCGAGAGCTCCTCGCCGTGAGCCGCCGCGATCATGAGCACCATCCGGGCCTGGTTGGCGGTCATCACCGGCATGTCCGCCCCGGGGATGGGCAGCGCCCCAACCACCGCGTTCTGACGGGCGTTCTTGCGCACCACCTCCTCGCAGACCGCCCGTCTGAACGCGGGGTACGAGCGCCCCAGCGAGACGAGGTGCTCCTCGTCCACGGCGCGCACGACGTGCGGTACGAGCTCCTGGCGCACCGTCTCTCCAGAGAGCCCGGAGAGCGAGAGCTTCCGCTCCCCCTCCACCGCCGGGCCGGAGACCGTGACACCTCCGTCACCGTCGACCGAGATCACGATCCCCGCACCGCGCCCGCTCCTCCCGGCACCGATGGCCCTCGCGATCCTCTCGGCCGCCCCGGCCTCACCCACCACCCCAAGCTTGACGTCACCGCTGGCTGCGCGGCGGGATTCCCCCCACGCCCGGTATATGTTTCTCAGGCCGTGCAAAAACGCCCCTCTCATCCGTGGACGAGCACATGTTAAATTGATCTTTGGCCTTTTTCAGATATATTACGTAGCAGCAACACGAGGGTTGCAGTCCAGAGAAGGAAGCTCAGAGGGGTTCTACCTTGCAGCCTCATCGCGATCTGCGGGATATAGAGGAGGTTCGGGAGCTCTTCGAGGCCGGGCAGCAGGCCGGGGCGCTGGAATCGAGCGAAGTGCTGGACCTCCTGCAGGAGGTGGACCTCTCCACCGAGGAGATACATCGAGTCTACAGCCTCCTCAAGGACCAGGGGGTCGAGATCGTCGACTCCGAGTTCATCGAGGAGACGATGAAAGAGGACGAGGACGCCAAGCTCGTAGAAGAAGTATTCGAAGGAGACCTCAAGAGCCGCTACACGGGCGACACGGTCCAGATGTACCTCGACGAGATCGGCAAGACCCCGCTGCTCACGAAGTCGCAGGAGATCTACCTCGCCAAACGCATCGAGCGCGGAGACGAGAAGGCCAAGGCGCATCTGACGCGGGCGAACCTGCGTCTGGTGGTCTCGATAGCCAAGAAGTACGCCGGCCGGGGTGTCTCGCTGCTCGATCTCATCCAGGAGGGCAACATCGGGCTGATGCGGGCGGTCGAGAAATTCGACTACCGCCGCGGCTACAAGTTCTCCACGTACGCCACCTGGTGGATCAGGCAGGCCGTGACCCGGGCGATAGCGGACAAGGGCCGCACCATCCGCATCCCGGTGCACATGGTCGAGAAGATCAACAAGTACTACCGCGTCCAGCGCAACCTGGCGAGCGAACTCAACCGGGATCCCACCGACGCCGAGATCGCCCGGGCGATGGACCTCGACGTGGAGGAGATAGAGCACATCCGTCAGGTCTCGCGGCGTTCGATCTCTCTGGAGACCCCGGTCGGCGAGGATCACACCTCCGAGCTCGGGGACTTCATCGCCGACGAGGAGTCGGAGTCACCGCACGACCTCGCGCGGTCCTCGTTGCTGAAGGCCCGCATGAGAGAGGCTCTGAACGGCCTCCCGGAGAGGGAGCGGCAGGTGCTGGAGTACCGCTTCGGCCTCACCGGAGGCCAGCCGAAGACGCTCGAGGAGGTCGGCGAGCGCTTCGACGTGACGCGCGAGAGGATCCGCCAGATACAGCTCACCGCGCTGGCCAAGATAAAGAGCGGGCCGCACGCGCCGGGGCTCAGGGATCTCCTCGACTGAGCGCCCGCCGCCGGGCATCACCTCCTCGAGGTGAGCGTGCGGTTCAGGACGAAAACGGCGATGACGGCCACGATTATGAGCCCTATCAGGATCCATATAGTCAGGTTGCCCATGGTCCGTTGACCTCCGCTCCTACGGTTTTCTCACCCTGCACCATCATCCTACCCGAACCTTCCGGGGAGATGCACGCCTCGCTCTCTCATCCCGGCCGGGAAACCAGTTCGTCGTAGGCCCGCGCGAGCTGGGGATCCTTCCGCAGCGCCTCCTTCGGGCTCACGTGCTTGAGCTGGGCGGGGATGATCTGGCGGTCGCCTTTACCGAGCTTCACGACGACGTTCGGCTCGATCCCGCTCTTGCGGATGAAGTCCCCGTCGGGGGTGAGCCACTCGGCCACGCCGAGCAGGATCGCCGATCCGTCGCTCATGCTGTATTCCGCGAGCACGGTCCCGGTGCCGAACGTCCTCGTACCGATCACCTTCGCCCGTCCGTCGTCCCGCAGCGCTCCGGCGAGTATCTCGGCGCTCGAGGCGGTGCCGTGGTTCACCAACACTGCAAGCGGGGCCTTTACGGGGTGGGAGCCTCCCGGTACCCGGATCTTCTGACGGGCCCCGGAGGAGTCCTTGCGTATGTAGACGACCTGCCCGGGCTCGAGGAACACACCCGCCGCCTGCACCGCCTGGTCCACCTCTCCACCGGGATTGTCCCGCAGGTCAAGGATGAAACGCCTCGCCCCCGCCGCTCTCGCCGCCTCGACGGCCTTCCTCAGCTGTGAAGCGCTGTCCTTGGAGAACGACGAGAGCCTCACGTCGGCGACGTGGTCTCCGAGCAGCGCCCAGGAAGCCGCCGGAACGTTGACCTCCTCACGCCGCAGGGTGTAGGTGTGCAGACCGTTTTTGCGCTTCACGGTGATCTTCACGGTCGTGCCCTTCGGCCCCCGAACCCTTCTGGCGACCTGCGAGAGGTCCTCCCCCCGGACGCTCGTGCCGTTCACGGCCACGATCACGTCCCCCGGCCGTATGCCCGCCCTCGCCGCCGGGGAGCCGTCTATGGGGGCGACGATGACGGCGCGCTTGCCCTTCTGCTCGAGCTGGATGCCGACGCCTACGTACCTCCCTGAGAGCTCCTGTTGGTTGCTCTTCACCTCCTCGGGGGTGAGAAAGCGGGTGTGTCCCCTGTCGCCGAGCGTGTTGAGCATCGCCTGGATGGCCGCGTAGGTCATCTTTTTCGGCTTTATCGCGCTCTGCTCGACGTAGTGGTTGCGGACGATGTTGAGCGCCTGGGCGTAGAGCTTCACGCTGTTCTCCTCGCCGGGGCTCATCCCGGCCGGACTCTGGGAACGCCCATAGAGGTAGGCACCGACCACAGCGGCGACGAAAAAAAGGACCAGCACGACGTACCGCGCGGGAAGGCGGCGCCGCGAGCCGGTCCTGAACTTGCCTCTCACGCCCTGATTCTAACTTCCCCGGCGCCCGGGCGGAGAGTGTGTTTTACCTCTATAAGCTCCGGGAGCCTACTCCCCGCCCACCCGGTAGGGCGTGCTCTCGACCTTCTCCTCTATCCTCTGGCCCTGCCTGACCGGGAAGAAGCAGGAGGCGAGATGTTCCCCGCTATCCTGCGGCTCCAGCGTGGGGACGTGCTCCGCGCAGTAGTCGCGGGCGCGCGGGCAGCGGGTGTGGAAGGTGCACCCCGAAGGAGGATTCGCCGGAGATGGGACGTCGCCCGTCAGGACTATGCGCCGCCTCTCGCGCTCCTTCTCCGGGTCCGGGATCGGTATGGCCGAGAGCAGCGAGCTCGTGTAGGGGTGCCGCGGCGAGTCGTAGATGTCTTTGCGGGGGCCGGTCTCGACGACCCGGCCCAGGTACATCACCGCCACCCGGTCCGAGATGTGCTTCACCACCGAGAGGTCGTGCGCGATGAAGATGTAGGTCAGGTCGAGCTCCTTCTGCAGATCCTCGAGCAGGTTGATGATCTGGGCCTGGATCGAGACGTCGAGCGCGCTGACCGGCTCGTCGCAGATGATCAGCTTCGGACGCAGGGCTATGGCGCGGGCCACCCCTATCCTCTGCCGCTGGCCGCCGGAGAACTCGTGCGGGTAGCGGTTGTAGTGCTCCGGGGAGAGCCCGACCATCTCCAGGAGCTCCTGCACCTGTTTCTTGTGGTCGCCCTCGACCTTGTGGGTCTTCAACGGCTCGGCGATGATGCTGCCGACCGTCATCCTGGGGTTGAGCGAGGCGTAGGGGTCCTGGAAGATGATCTGCATGTCCCGGCGGACGCGCAGCATCCGCCGGCGGTCGAACTTGAGGATGTTCTCTCCCTCGAAGAGGACCTCACCCTCCGTGGGCTCGAGCAACCTGAGGATGCAGCGGGCGAGCGTGCTCTTCCCGCAACCGGACTCGCCGACGAGCCCGAGCGTCTCGCCCCGCTTCACCTTCAGGTTCACCCCGTCGACGGCCTTCACGTACCCCACGGTGCGCTTGAAGATGCCCGCCTTTATGGGGAAGTGCATCTTCAAGTCGTTCACCTCTAGCAGATACTCGGAGTCCTTCCTTGCGTTCTCGCTCATCCCTCTACTCCAAGCTCCTGGTCGACCTTGTTCTTGCGGGCCTGCAGCTCCTGCACCGAGAGGATGCACGCCGCCCAATGTCCGGGTTTCTTCTCCTCGAGCTTGGGGTCGGTCTCGTAGCACTCGTCCTTGACGAACGGGCAGCGCGGGCTGAAATTGCACCCCTCGGGCAGGAAGATCAGGCTCGGCGGCTGGCCCTTTATCGGGAGGAGCCTCACCTCGCCGGCGGTGTCCAGGCGCGGGATGGAGCGCAAAAGCGACCAGGTATAGGGCATGAGCGAGTCGTAGAAGATCTGCTCGGTGGTGCCCGTCTCGACCGCCCGCCCGGCGTACATGACCATGATCTTGTCCGAGATCTGAGCCACGACCCCCAGGTCGTGCGTGATCATGATGATCGCCGTGCCGTATTTCTCCTGCAGGTCGACCATCAGCTCCAGGATCTGGGCCTGGATCGTGACGTCGAGCGCGGTGGTCGGCTCGTCGGCGATGAGCACCTTCGGGTTGCACGCCAGCGCCATCGCGATCATCGCCCGCTGGCGCATGCCGCCGGAGAACTGGTGGGGATAGTCCTTCGCCCGCTGCTCGGGGTTCGGTATCCCGACGTCCCTCAGGACCTGCACGGTCTTCTCCCAGGCCTCCTTCTTGGAGACCTTCTGGTGGATGCGGATGGCCTCCATGATCTGGTTGCCCACCGTGAAGACCGGGTTGAGGCTGGACATCGGATCCTGGAAGATCATCGCGATGTCGTTGCCCCGGATCTTCTGCATCTCCTTCTCGGGCAGATCGAGCAGGTTGCGCCCCTCGAAGATGATCTCGCCCTCTGGGTACTCCGCCGGCGGCCTGGGGTTGAGCTGCATGATCGAGAGCGCCGTCACGCTCTTGCCGCTCCCCGACTCGCCGACGATGCCGAGCGTCTCCCCCGGCTCGAGCGAGAAGCTTACTCCGTCTACAGCCTTCACCACCCCATCAGGAGTGTTGAAGTAAGTCTTGAGATTGTTGACCTCTAGCATAGCCATGGCTATCTATTCTACCGCCTTCGGGTCGAGGGCGTCCCGCAGCCCGTCCCCGAGAAAGTTAACCGCGAGCACGGTTATGACTATCATCACACCGGGGAAGACCGCGAGCCACCAGTTCTGGGTCATCGTGGTCCGGGCATCCTGCAGCAGGTTGCCCCAGGAGGGCGTCGGGGGCTGGATACCGACGCCGAGGAAGGAGAGCGCGCTCTCGTAGAGTATCGCGAGCCCGACGGTGAGCGTCGCCTGCACGACCATCACCCCGACCACGTTGGGCAGGATGTGCCGCAGCATGATCTTCGCGTTGGAGACGCCGATCGCCCTGGCGGCCTGAACGAAGTCCTGATCGCGCAGCGTGAGCACCTGCCCGCGCACGATGCGCGCCAGCGTGGGCCACAGCAGGATCGCCAGCACCCAGGTTATCGTGAAGGCGCTGAACTGGAAGATGCTGCCGATGACGATGAGAAGCGGCAGGAGCGGCAGCGTGAGGACGTAGTCGGTGAGCCCCATGATCCCGCTGTCCACCAGCTTTCCGTAGAAGCCCGAGGCTATCCCGAGCCCGGCTCCGAGGAGCGTGGAGATCACCCCCACCCCGAGCCCGAGGAAGAGCGAGACCCTCCCACCGTAGAGCACCCGCGTGAGCTCGTCCCGACCTATCTGGTCGGTGCCCATCGGGTGGTCGAGGCTCGGCGGCTGAGCGAGCGCGTTCAAGTCTATCTCGGCGTAGCCGTAGGGCGCGATCACGGGCGTGAGAAGCGCCACCACGTACAGCAGGATCAGCACCACCCCACCCGCGATGGCCAGCTTGTGTCGCCTGAACCGACGCCAGATGATCTCGCGCTGGCTGCGGGCCTTGGTCTGTCCCGTGACACCCGGCGGCCGTAGCTCCGTGACGCCGGTGCCCTGCTCCATCATCCCTCTACCCCCTTCAGCTGTAGCTCACCCGCGGGTCGACCACCGCGTAGACTATGTCCGCGATCAGGTTGAAGAGCACCACGAGCACCGCGAAGATGAGCAAGAGCGCCCGCGCCACGTTGTAGTCGCCCTTGTAGATCGAGTCGACCAGAAGAAACCCGAGCCCCGGCCAGGAGAAAATCGTCTCCGCGATGGGCGCCCCGCCGGCGATGTACGCTATGTTGAGCGCCAGGATCGTCACCGTCGGGATGAGCGCGTTCCTCAGGGCGTGCTTGAGGTAGACCGATCTCGCCCGGAGCCCTTTGGCCCGCGCGGTCCTCAGGTAGTCCGAGTCGAGCACGTCGAGCATCGCGCTGCGCTGGAAGCGGCTGTAGTTGGCTATCTGAATCACCGAGAGCGTGATCACCGGCAACGCCAGATGTTGCAGAAGGTCTATGAAGCCGCTCTGTCCCGGGCTGTGTATCCCCGAGATGGCGAAGATGTGCGTCCCGGCCCACTTGGCGAGGTAGACCCCGAGGAGGAGCTGCAGGATGAGCCCGAGCCAGAAGTCCGGCATGCTGTAGCCGACGAAGGTGAAGAACGTCCCCACCTTGTCGAAGGTGCTGTAGCGCCTTATCGCGGAGTAGATCCCGAAGGGTATCCCTATCAGGGCGGAGACGACGAGCGCCGAGCCCAACAGCAGCACGGTGGGCCAGATCCTGGGGATGATGATGTTGTTGACCGAGGTGTTCTGATTGAAGCTCAGCCCGAAGTTGCCGTGCAGCACGATGTCGCGGATCCAGATCAGGTACTGCACCACGAGCGGTTTGTCGAGACCGTACTGGTGGCTTATCCTCTGCAGATCCTGAGGGCTTATCCTCGGGTTGCTGAGCTTGAGCTGCGTCAGCGGGTTCCCGGAGAGGCTCACCAGCCAGAAGATGGTGATGCTCGCCAGGAACAGTATGACCAGCCCGAAGAGGAGCCTCCTTATCACATAGGCATACACCTCAGATGACACCTCCCGCCAGATGCCCGGACCGGACCAGCCCCGATCCCCGGGCACTAATAACGTGGGGACAGGAGGGCCGACCTGCCCGGCCCTCCTGAACGTGCTCCTCTAGACGAACTTCCATTCGCCGATGTTCCAGAAGACGCCGGCCAGCGTCGGGTTGACCTGTGGCCCCTGCAGGTTGTCCACGTAGGCGATGTAGACCGGCCGCTGATACATCGGGATGAGCGGCAGGTCTTTGGCCATCTGATCCTGCGCCTTCTTGAGCAGCGCAGCCCGCTGGTTCACGTCCACCGTCTTGTCCGACTCGTGCAGCCACTTGGTGACCTGCTGGTTCTTGTAGCGGTAGTAGTTCTGACCGTTCGGCGGGATCTGGTCGGCCGAGAAGAGCGTGGTTATCGAGGGGTCGGGGCTCGCGAGCCAGGCCCACTCACCCATCTCGAAGTTGCCCTTCGGGGTCCACTGCCCGAAGAACGTCTCGGCGGCGGTGTTCTTTATGCTTATGTTTATGCCGTACTCCTTGAGCTGCTGCTGCACGATCTGCTGCAGCGTCTCGCGCAGGGTGTTGTCCGCCGTGGTCGAGAAGGTGATGTTCATGTTCGCACCGGCCGACTTGGCCTTCTGAGCGTACTGCTTGGCCTTGGCCGGATCATGCGTGTACTCCTGCCAGGCCGGCGTATAGTACGGCTTCTGGTCCGGGACCAGTACGCTCTGCAGCGGCTTGACCTGTCCCTTGAGGAGCTTGTCTATGACCTGTTTGCGGTTGATCCCGTATGCTATGGCCCTCCTCAGGTCCAGGTTGGGGACTTTGTCCAGGTTGAAGGCTATGTGCTCCCAGACCGTCCCGGCCTTGCTCTGTACCTTGGTCCCGCTTATGGACTTGAGCTTCTGCAGGAGCCCGATGTCCACGGGCGGGTTTATGAACTGTACCTCGCCGTTGCGCAACGAGTTGATGAGCGTATTGGTGTCCGGTATCCAGCGGAAGGTCACCTTCTCTATGGCCGGCTTGTTGCCCCAGTAGTTGTCGTTTCTCACCCAGCTCAGGTATTCGCCCTTCTTCCAGGTGTCGAACTTGTAGGGCCCGCTGCCGACGATGGAGTTGTTGAGCGCGGTGTTGAAGTCTTTGTTCTGGTAGATGTGCTTCGGGAGTATCTGGGTCTCCGAACCACCGAGCAGCGTCATCCAGGGGGCGAAGGGCTCCTTGAAGGTCATCCTGACGGTACGCTTGTCCGGGGTCTCGAACTTGGAGATCTTGTCCCACCCGAAGCGGGTGATGATGTGGTTCTTCTTGTTCATCACCTGCTCGAAGGTCCAGCGCGCATCCTCGCTGGTGAGGGGCTTGCCGTCGGACCAGGTGAGCCCGTCCTTGAGCTTGTACTCGATGGTGAGCGGGTCTTTCTTGAGGATCTTGGGCATCCCGTCGGCGAGCTCGGGCGCGAAGGACAGATCAGGCATGATCTTGAGCGGGCTCTGCAGGATGCCTACGGTAGTGTCCTGGGTGGCCTGCAGGTCACCGCCGGTCACGTAGTTGTTGAGGATGTTCGGCTCCTGGTCGTAGCCGATTATCAGCTGGCTGTTCGTGCCCTTCTTCGGCCCACCGCCGGCAGTGCCGCCACCGCCGCTGGAACCTCCCTGGTTCCCGCCGCCGCCGCATCCGGCGGCACCTAGTACGGTCACCCCGGCTAGCCCGGCACCCCCGACCTTGAGGAAGTCGCGGCGGCTGATACCGCTGCCGGGTTCCCGTTTTGTATCCTTGCTTCTCTTGCTCCTCACGTGCTCCTCCTCTCTTGCGTAACGGGTGTTCAGGCTCCGGCCTTCTACCGAGATCGATATCCTTGCGACGGTCGGACCTCTCTGGTAGAACACCCTTTCCCCCGCGCCTGCACGAGGCGGCGCTTCTTCTCACCAAGCGCAGTATATCGGCCCGTGAAAATTACGCAACCTCTATGCACCAAGGCTCGCCCGCTCCCGCAAGAAACCGAGCACGGCGCGGTCTATGCAACCTTCCTCCTGCTCACGTTCCTCGAAGTTCTCGGTGCGCACGAACGACCCGAGCGCCCGGTGGAGATCGTCGTCGGAGACCTCTCCGCTTCGCAGGTAACCGAGCCGGGCGAGACAGCGCACCACCTCATCCCGGACCTCCCCTTCGATCGCGAGAACGTCCTCCTGAGAGCTCCTCCCGAAGTAGAGCCGGTGCAGCCCGTAGAGCCGGGCGAGCTCCTCTATGGGCTCGGGATGGTCGTCGACCCGCAGATCGACCGCCCGGTCGTCGAACCCGCCGTACCCCCCACCCTCACGCACAACGAGCAGGGCGGCCGACTGTCTGCCCCGCCGGTCCCCTCCTGCCTCCTGGCCGGCTCGTAGGGCCGACAACAACCTCTCGGCCAGGGGGCCGTCGGAAGCCTGGAAAGCGCCGGCCATAGCCTCTACCGTCTCGCCGTCGACGAGGATGTTGCCCTGGGCGGCGAACCCCTCCCCGGCGACCCCGCCGGCCCACTCCATACATTCGTCCCCGGTGAAAGTCGCGCTCTGCCCCGTCGCATCCACCATCCCCACCTGCCGGTGAGGGCTCTCGGGATCGGAGGCCACCAGCTCGGCGATGGTCTCCCGCGCGCTCTTCCCCTCGGACATCATCTCCAGCCCCCGCGGACCGTAGGTGGTGTTGGCCATCGCCTGGGTCGCCACGGCTCCGACGCCGGCCCGCGCCCACGGCACCACGGCCCCGACGGCGAGGAACTTGGACTGCACCGCGACACCAAGCTCACCGCTACGGGCATCGTACCCGACGATGGAGAAGGTGGCCACGAGAGGTGCTCTCCCCGGAGAATGGTTCACGACTTTCCTCCTCTGCCCGTTATGCCAGCTTTCGTCCCCCGATATCGAGATTGTAGTTTTTGTGCCCCCTCTCCTGAAAGATCCCGGCCGGGATGTACCGCCACTGCATATCCTTGCCGACAGACCTGCACCGTCGTCCGAAGACGGGTAATGGGTATCCGGTCACCTCCCCTCTGAGCCTGCTACCCTGCGAACGTGTACCGTAAGAAGTTAACGTGTACCGTAAGAAGTTTACAGAAAAGTCCCGGCCGATCCTTCGGCCCTAAGGACGAAAATTCCACGACGGAGCCGCGAGTACGTTCGGACCCCTGAAGGAACCATGGACGATCCCTTGGCTCATGCCTCCGGAGAGCGAGATCTGACACCCCTCCCGCAAGGAAGCAAGATCATACGAATACACCGACGTGGGAACACCGTCACCCCCCACGGACATCAAAGCATGCGTGTTCCCGACCGGACGAGCGGCAGGCAGAAAGCCCTCGCCAGCACGTCCGTCGCGCTCCGCACCGGCTCCCTGGCGGCCCCGGGGTCACCCTCCGCGATCACGCAGAGAGCATAGGCGTGCCCGGGTAGGATCACGAACCCCGCATCACCCGCCATCCCTTCGAGGTCGCCGGTCTTGTGGGCCAGCATGGCCCCGTCCGGCAGCCGCACGGGGAGCGGGGGCTCGATGCGCTGCCGGCGGAGCATCTCCAGAAAGAGGCGGCGATGCCGTCCGGAGAGGAGATCTCCGCGCCACACCGCGGAGAGGAGCTCCACGACGTCGCGAGGTGAGGTCAGGTTCTCTTCCCCGCGCCCTGCGGCACGTACGTCCATCATCTTCCGCGCGAGCACGGTGTTCCGCAGGCCCAGGGAACGGGCGAGGTGGTTGACGGCATCTACACCGAGGCGTCGGATCAGGACGTTGGCCGCCGTGTTGTCGCTCGCGGTGATCATGGCCCACGCAAGCCCCCCGACCGTAAAGACACCCGGCGTGCTGACCTCCGGCGAATACGCGACGAGGTCTTCCGCCCGGACCCTGAGCGACTCCTCGAGCGACGCCACGCCTCCCTCCACCTCGGCGAGAAGCGCCGCCAGGACGAAGAGCTTTATCAGGCTCGCGCTCCGGAAGGCCTCGTCCTCCCGAACACCGAAGCTCTTACCGGCCGGCTCCCCCTCCAACCCGAGAGCACAGAGCCCTACCCTGCACCCGGGAACCACGCCGAGATCAGCGAGCGGCCCCAGGTTCACCGCATCCCCCTCCGTAACGCGCGAAGCCGACGTACCCATCCTCCGAAACCCTTCGCACCGAGACCCCGCCGTCCTCGCCCTTCGCCGAGACGTAGCAACCATCGCCGAGGTAGAACCCGACGTGGGTGATCTCCTCCCCGAAGAAGACGAGGTCCCCCACGCGGGCCCGTTCCCAGCTCTCCCCGCTCCTGAAGGGTGCACTCGCGAACTGATCCTCCGCGTCGCGCGGCATCCGGGTGCCGCGCAGCTGCATTGCCCTCATCACGAGCCCCGAGCAGTCCATCCCGCGCGTCGAGTCGGTGCCGCCCCATCGGTACGGCAGCCCGAGAAGCCGCAGACAGAGATGGTGGCCCCCGATCCCGACCGGATCCCCGACCCGCCGCAGGACCCCGGCCTCGACCTCCACCGGCCTCCCGTCCGGGAGCACCGCCTTCCCCTCATCCTCTCCGATCAGCGCCCCGAGCGGCAGGCAGGCCCGATTCTCGCCCACGACCACGAAAGCGGGCTCCCACGCGCCTCTCTCCACCAGCCCATCCCCCGCGTCCACCCAACCCGGGTATCCTCCCGGGTCGAGGTGAGAGGCATGTTCCGGCACCACGACGCGAAGCCAGCCACCTCTCCCCCCGAGCACCACGAGTCGCTCGCCGCAGACGACCTCCGTGACCATCTCGACATCGCCTGAGGGAGAGGCGCGCACGGCGATGGATCTCACCGCCACCATATCAGACATGGTCGCATGAAACCCCGGATTGGACCGGCGGTCAAGAGCCGGCGTAAATCCCGGACAGGATGCATCCACCGCTACTGATAAATCCCCGGGTAACGCCATCATCTTCCCCATGCTCCCGGAGGAATGCGGAGCTCTGCCAGATCAACCCGTATAGCCGACGCAACCGTCCAACGAGAAGAAAAAGGGGGCCGGGAGTCCCGGCCCCCTCTCCCGAAGCCACAGCTCAGTCGTACGTCACCCGCGGATCGAGGAGCGGGTAGAGCAGGTCTATGACCAGGTTCGCCGCGACGATCAGGAAGCTCGCGAAGAGCACCGTACCCATGATCATGGGTATGTCCTGGTTCTGCACCGCCTGCCAGGCGAGCGTACCTATCCCCGGCCAGCCGAAGACCTCCTCTATGACCAGCAGGCCGCCGAGGGCGTAGCCCAGGTCCATCCCGAACATCGTCACCACGACCCGCATCGCGTTGCGGAACGCGTGCTTGAGGATGACGGCGCTCTGGCTGAGGCCCTTGGCCTTCGCGGTGCGGATGTAGTCCTCGTTCAGGACCTCGAGCATCCCGGCCCGGGTCATCCGGGTGTAGAACGCCGCGCCCGTGATCCCGAAGGTGAGGGCCGGCAGGATGAGCGCCTTGAAGCCCCCCGTGCCACCGAGCGGGAAGATCGGGATCTTGTACGCCAGGAAGAAGAGCAGGAGAATCCCCAGCCAGAACTGCGGGACCGCCAGCCCGATCAGCACCAGCACGTTGGAGATCCCCTCCAGGAAACCCCGCTTGACGGCGACGATGATCCCGGTAGTGACTCCTATCGCGAGCTCGACTATCACCCCGGCCACGGCCAGCTCGGCCGTGTAGGGGAACCGCTGCAAAATGGTAGGCAGAACCTCCTGCTGCGTCCGATAGGAACGGCCGAAGTTGCCGTGGATCGCCCGGTCGACGAAGCCCAGGTACTGCTCGTAGAGCGGCTTGTCCAGCCCGAGCTGGTGGTAGATGCTGTTGACCACCGACTGCGGGGCGTTCGGCCCGGCGACGACCCGCGCCGGGTTGACCGGCACGACGAACGCGATGAGGAACGTTATGACCGAGACCAGAAACAGCGTGAAGACGACCCACGCTATCCTGCGCAGCGCGTATGCAGCCATCCTCTAAGCCCCCGCAGCTCCGATCACGTCAGGTACCACTGCTGGTAGACCTGGTAGAAGACCGGGTTTATGTCGGCCCCCTTGAGCTTCGGGTTGACGAAGTAGATGGCCTTCTGGTTGTAGAGCGGCACTATCGGGTTGTCCGCCAGGATCTGGCGCTGGATCTTCTGGTACATCTCCAGGCGCTTCTTGTGGTTCGTCTCGACCAGGGCCTGCGCCAGCTCTTTGTCGACCGTCTTGTTCGAGTAGTGCGACTGGTTGTTGGTCGGTATCTGCTTGGAGTTGAACAGGACGTCCAGGAAGTCCGAAGGATCCGGGAAGTCCTGGCTCCAGGCGCCGACGCCCGCCTGCGCCTTGCCGGACTCGATCTTGCTGATCCACTCGCTGAACGAGATGCTGTGCAGCGTCATCTTCACGCCTATCTGGGACAGGTTGTTCTGTATGACCTGGTCCACCTTGGGCTCGTCCGAGGTGTTCTGGTCCCAGAAGTCGATGTGGAAACCGTTGCCGTAGCCGGCCTCCTTCAGGAGCGACTTCGCCTTCTCCGGGTCGTACGGATACCCCTTTATGCTCGGGTCGTAGCCCGGCATGTGCGGCGGCAGGATCTGGTTCGTCGGCACGACCATGCCGGCCAGGACCTGGGCTATGCGCTTCTTGTCTATCGCGTACTGGAAGGCGAGGCGCACCTTGGGGTCGGTGAAGGGCTTCTGCTGCACGTTGTAGAAGATGTACCAGAGCGTGTTAGAGACCGCGCTCTTTATGTAGCTCTTGTACTTGGGGTTGTTCTTGACCTGGTTGTACTGCGCGGAGGGGAAGTCGAGCGCGTAGTCGGCCTGCCCGGACTCGACCCGCTGGATCTCGGTCGTCGGGCTCAGCCCGATGGTGATGTCTATCTCGCCCGCCTTCGCCTCGGTCGTCTCCGGAGCGCTGGTCGGGTTCTTGTAGTCCTTGTTCTTCACCAGGATCAGCTTCGAGCCGTGGCTGAACTGCTTGACCATGAACGGCCCGCTCCCGACCGGATGGGTGTCGAAGTCCGGCCCAGCCTTCTCGACGGCCTTCTGCGGCACCGCCGAGGCCGGCGGGATCGCGATCGTCTGCAGGAACGTCTGGTCGGGCTTCTCGAGGTCGAACTCTATCTTGTAGGGCGAGAGGACCTTGATGCCCTTGACGTCCCCCTTGGGGTTCTTGCGATAGGCCGCACCGCCGACGATGTTGGTGTAGAAGTCGGCGACCGGGCTCTTGGTCTTCGGGTTGAGGATGCGCTCTATGGCGTACTTGAACGCCTGCGCGTTCACCGGCTCGCCGTTGGTGAACTTCATCCCCTTTCGTATGTTGAAGACGTACTTGTGCCCGCCGTTCTCGGGCTTGGGCACCTCGGTCGCGGCCCACGGCACGAACCCCTGCGCGCTCTGGTTGTAGGTGATGAGCGTCACGAAGGTCGCGTGCACCACCGGCCAGCTCAGCGTGTCGTAGGCCAGAGCCGGGTCGGTGTGCGGTATGTCCTGCTGGGTCGTGACCTGTATCGGCCGGCTGGCGCTCCCGCCACCGCCACCGCTCGAGCCACCCTGTCCGCCGCCGCACCCGGCGGCCCCGAGCAGGGCGGCCCCGGCTAGGCCCGTTCCTCCCGCTTTGAGGAAGTCGCGGCGGCTGACCCTCCTCCGTCCACCGGAGGTGTAG
This sequence comes from Rubrobacter sp. M3-4, assembly GCF_059772285.1. Classification (NCBI taxonomy): domain Bacteria; kingdom Bacillati; phylum Actinomycetota; class Rubrobacteria; order Rubrobacterales; family Rubrobacteraceae; genus Rubrobacter; species Rubrobacter sp. M3-4. The sequence continues at coordinate 4,256 of NZ_JCBAJP010000004.1, read as the reverse complement.
GGCTTCGCCTCGTCCTCTTCTTTTCTTCTGGTCATCTTCTCCTCCTTCTTCGTTCTCCTCCCGCCGGACCCTCCGGCGGCACACTCCTCCAGACTACTTCCTGGGGTCGAGCGCGTCCCTGAGCCCGTCGCCGAGCAGGTTGAGCCCGAGTACCGTGATCGCCACCGCGATACCGGGGAAGACCGCTATCCAGGGGGCCGAGGTGAGGTACTGATCACCGTCGCTTATCAGGTTGCCCCAGCTCGGGGTCGGCGGCTGCACGCCGATGCCGAGGAACGAGAGGATCGCCTCGTAGAGGACGGTCGTCGAGAACCCGAGCGTGACGTAGACGATGATCTGCCCGTAGACCTGCGGCAGGAGGTGCCGGATCAGGATCCGGAACCGGCTCACCCCGATACTTCGTGCCGCGTCCACGTAGTCGCGGTTCTTCACCGAGAGGATCTCGCCGCGCACGATCCGGGCCAGGTAGAACCAGCTCACGAACCCGATGACGAAGATGACGACCTTGAGCCCGGGCTTGAGCGCCACCGATAGGAAGGCGGCGAAGAGCAAGACCGGGAAGCTCATCATCACGTCCGTGAAGCGCATGAGCAGCGTGTCCACGATCCCGCCGAAGAAGCCGGCCACCGCGCCTATCACGACGCCGATTATCGTGGAGATTATGTTAGCCAGGATCGCGACCTCCATCGAGGTGCGCGCCCCGTAGACGAGCCTGGAATACAGGTCGCGCCCGAGCGGATCGGTGCCGAGCCAGAACCTACCGGAGGGTGGGAGCGGGCTGCCCGTGGCGGTGAGGCCGTTACGGAACTGGATGTCGGGGTTGTAACGGGCCAGCACGGGCGCGAGGATCGCGACGAGTATCATGATCAGGAATATCGCGAGCCCCACTAGGGCGCTCTTGCTGGCGAGAAAACGCCGCAGCGCCTCCTCCCGCGGCGAGCGGCTCTTTATCCCCCGTAGCGACCCCCCAGCCTCTTCTTGTGAGGTTGCCAACCTATCCGGGGATACCGTCAGCTTGAAGCCTCCTTTCTTCGTACGCTGGTGCAGGCCATCGTAGATGATCCGTACTCCGCCCTGTATGAACAGTCAAGAAACTACTCCCGCGCAAGATGAAAGTCAAGGAAGTGTTTCCCTAACGTCTTCCCCTGGAGAAGACCGCCAGCACCGTGGCGCCGAGGCCGAGCAGCACGAGCCCGCAGAGTATGAGAGCCCCCAGGATCGGTACCAGCGCGGAGACCGCGACGAGCAGCGCCCCCACGATCGCCGCCGCGGCGTTCCCGCTCCTGTAACGCCCCGTAGCGAACAGCGTCCTGCGCCCCAGAAAGTACGCGGTGGCGACCGTACCGAAGAGCGCGAGCCCGAAGTACGCCGGGACCAGGAGGACGAGCACCGGCCCTCCGACGACCGACACGGCGAGCACGACCCCGAGCACGACGAAAAGCGGCACCGAAGCCGCCCCGACGAGCAGCGACCTCCCCGGATACCATTCTATGCTTCTGGCCGCGGAGGCGAGCGGCCGGGGCAGGACCATGGCGAGCAGGACGCTGCAGGCGACGAACGCGAGCGTCCCGAGACCCCACCCGACGAGACCGGCTCCGCCCCCCGCTCCCGACCCGGCGTCCCTCAGCCCGCCACCGCTCTGGAAGGCGACGCCCGTCACGGCGGGGCTCGCGCTCACGTCACGGCTCTCGTCGGGCATGCTGCAGCTGCGGCATATGATGCTCCCCCCGAACCAGGCTCGTGGACCGTGGTGGATGCTGCCGTGCCCCACTTCCACATCACCACCCACCGGGGCGTTGACGTAGACGTTGCCGTTGCCGGCCTTGACCCCGCCGGCGACCGGCGCGAGTATGCGAACGTTCCCGGAACCCGAGTTCACGCTGCCGTCCACCTGTCCCTCTATGAGTATGTTGCCCATACCGGAACTCACGTTCCCGCGGACGTGGGCTCCGGGCTCGACCGTGATGTCGCCTATGGCCGTCGTGGCAGAGTCGACGGTCTGACCGTCGCGTACCACCACATCCCCGATCGCCCGGTCCACCCAGGCCCGGGCAGGCTGCGCGGGGGCCAGCAAGAAGAGGCCGAAGACCAGGAGCGCCAGCAGGCGCAAAGGGCTTGGGAGAGAGAGGCCCGGAACCGTCCTCATGCCCGCCGCGACCGGCGGACGAAGGCCAGCACGACCACCGCTATCACGGCGTCCACGAAGGTCCCGACCCCAAGCACGACGAAAAGCGGCCAGGAGACCACCGAAAGGCCCGTGTGAACGGCCTCCGCGACCCCGGAGATGAGCCCGGAGAGCTCGTTGAACGCCCCGGTGAGGGCTCCCACCAGCTCGAAGCCCCCCGTGCGCTCCAGGTCGAGCAGCGCGGCGACGAACAGCACGGCGGCCAGCGTGCTCCACGCGGCCCTCGCCTTCGCGGACCGCGTCGGGAGCGCCATCGCGACCCCCCGGCTGATGGTCCCCCTCTGCACGGGAGGCGGGCAGTGGCGCATGCTCCCAAGAAACGCGCTCAGCCCCGCCTCCCGCTCGTAGAGCTTCCGGCACCCCCGGCAACGCGCGAGGTGCTCGCGCACCTCCCGTTCTTCCCCGGGACCGAGCGACCCCTCCACGAGCTCGAAGATGCGCGCCGGGTCGCACCCGGAGCTCTTCTCCTGCCACCTCACAGGACCTCCCCGGACTCCTCCAGTTTGCTCGCAAGCATGTTGCGGGCCCGAAAAAGCCTGCTCTTGACGGCCGGCACCGAGATCCCGAGCACCTCCGAGATCTCCGCGTAGCTGAGACCTTCGGCGTAGCGCAGGATCAGCGGCACGCTGTAGGACTCCGGAAGGTCCACGACCATCCTCTGGATGCTGCGCGAGAGGTCGGCCTCGACGGCCTCGTCCTCGGGGCCCTCCGCCTCGGGCGCCGAGTGCACCTCCGGGATGAACTCTACGACGTCCTTCCTCCTCCTCAGCGTGTCCACGCCGAGGTTGTTGGCGATCGCGAGCAGCCAGGTCTTGAACCTGTATTCGGGGTTGAAGGACTCCAGCCGGTCGTAGGCCCTCAGGAAGGTCTCTTGCACGAGGTCTTCGGCCGAGACCTCACGCCTGGAGTATGGGTAGAGAACCCTCCATACCAGCCTCTCGTACCTCCGGACCAGCTCTTCGTAGGAGCGCACGTCACCGGCGAGGGTGCGCTCGACGAGTTCGTCGTCCTCCAGCTTCGTCCTGTCGAGGGTGAGGCTCCTGAGCCTCTCTCGCCACCGGCCGAGCTCTGCTGCGGATGTATAGCTCATGCTAGCCTCAGTATACGACGGGTCGGCATCCGGGGTTTCGTCTTCGCTCTAGATCATAAGCCGTCCACCCGCCGCCCCGAGCCTCCGGTGTCTGCTCCTCGAACGTCGGCCGGGCTCCCTGATACAACCTTCTCACCGCCCTGCAAACGACCTCGCGGGTGGAGAAGCCCCCATCCGTCAGCCGCCTTCGGGTGAGCCTGTACGGAAGCCCCGGTCACCCTGAAGCCGCGGGACCGCCAGGATCTCATGCGGCGTTGGTGCGCCACCGGAGCTCCACCCCTTCGCGCTTGGCGAAGAAGAGCAGGTCGTCTCGCAGGGCCTGTATGTCCTTGTCGTAGATCGAGATCACGCAGAACCCGCAGTTGCGGTAGGCCCACACGAACGGCGCCACGTCCCCCGAGAGCTCGTGCCGGCTGTGCTCCCCTCTGGCGTCGTAGATGTCGAGGACCTGCTCTACGAGATCGAGGGTCATCGTCCAGCCGGACTCCGTCGGGGCGCAGAAATACCCGGAGAGCTCTCCGCCGCAGACCATGGTCTCCTGCAGCCGCCGGGCGAAGGACCGCTTGTGCTCCTCGACCCCGGCGAGGTACTCGGCGTCGTCTATCAGACGCGGCGGGGCCGGAGAGTAAGGCCGATTCCCGGTGACCGGGACACCCTCGGGTGGATAGAACCCGACGAACGGTACGGGCGAGCGCCACAGATGCTTTATGACGCCGAGGGTTATGTTGCGCGCCCCGGCCGGATCTCCGACGGCCTCCGCGAAGCGCGCGTTCATGAGCCGCATGTGGCGCGGCTCCCACGGATGCGGCTCCCCGAGCCTGCGTACCCGGCGGCGGCGTTTGCTTATGTTCTCGATTCCTTCCACCAAGCGGCATTCTAGCATCGCGGGAGGCTTTCAAGACCAGAGATCACCGCTCGAAGGCAAAAAGAAGGGGCGGGTGTGTTCCCGCCCCGGGTGGTTTCTCTCAGGCGCCCCCTCTA
>NZ_JCBAJP010000031.1:0-353 GCF_059772285.1 Rubrobacter sp. M3-4 | reverse complement strand
GCCAGCATCAGGCTTGCGCCTATGAGTGGGGCGACGCCCCTACCACCGGAGAAGGAGAGGAAGATGGGCCAGCACTGACCGGCCACCCCGGCAGTTGCTCCTGAACAGGCCAGGATCTCCTCTGTCTTTTCGTCTTCGATTGGGAGGATGGTTTTGGCCAGAAGGGGGGGCAGGGCGCCCTTGGAGAGGTCGGCGAGCCAGCCTGAGAGGGCGAGGGCGGGGCTTTTGGTACTCTGGAAGAGGTTGGCTGCGCCGACGTTTTTTGATCCGGTTTTTTTGAGGTCTATATTTTTTTTCTTTGCGAGGAGGGCTACGAAGGGCACCGAGCCGTAGAGGTAACTCAACAGGGCGTA
>NZ_JCBAJP010000030.1:0-549 GCF_059772285.1 Rubrobacter sp. M3-4 | reverse complement strand
CTACTGCCTGCTGACGAAGAGCAGATACAGGAAGGTCAAAAGCGCCGTCAGCGCCGCCGCTATGTAGGTGAACGCCGCCGCCGTCAAAACCCGCCGCGTCCCAGAAACCTCCTGGCCGGAGAGTATCCCATAGCTCTTCAAGAGCCCGTAGGCCCGCCTCGACGCGTTTATCTCCACCGGCAGCGTCACCACATGGAAGGCCAAAACTGCCAGGAAGAGTATCACCGCTACCTGTACGAGCAGCGATCCCAGCGCCGTTCCTACCCCCATGATGATCGCCGCAAAGAACGCCAGAGGCCAGATCTGGCTGCTGAAGCTAACCACTGGAAACATCCCGCTCCTGAACTTCATCGGCAGGTATCCCCTGGCGTCCTGGATGGCGTGCCCGCACTCGTGCGCCGCCACGCTCACCGCAGCGATGGAGCTTTTGGCGAAGTTGCCCTCAGAGAGCCTGACGACCTTGGCCGAGGGGTCGTAGTGGTCGGTCAGCTGTCCCGCGACGGGTTCGACCCTGACGTCGTAGAGGCCGTTGCGGTCCAGGATCATGCG